>DATGSL010000191.1:0-3861 GCA_035302665.1 Opitutales bacterium
CCGAGCACGGCGGAATGGATTTCCGCTATCGGGATGGATCAGATTCCGAATCGATCGGATGGGCTTCCTGTTTCGCAATGGACGCCCGGCAGTCGCGATTTACGTTTTGATCGGACGATTACAGCGATCGACGGGGACCGAATCACGATCGACGCTCCGCTTGTAAATGCGCTCGAGAGCGAATACGGCGGCGGTTCGGTTTATAAATATACATTTCCGGGAAGAATTGCACAGGTCGGAATCGAAAACCTTCGCGGGGTTTCGGCTTATGAAGGCGGGCCTTGGACGACGAATCAATTTGATGAAAACCATGCCTGGAATTTCATTGTGATGGATCGTTTGCAAAATGCCTGGGTTCGCGACACGACCGCGCTCCATTTCGGTTTTGGGAATACGCTGATCAATTCCCGGGCGAAATGGGTAACGGTGCAGGATAGCCGGAATCTATATCCGGTCTCGACGATTTCGGGAAGTCGGCGTTATCCGTTTTATATTCAGGGACAGTTGAGTTTGGTGCAGCGCTGTTATGCGAATTATGCGCGTCATGATTACGGAACGAGCAGTCTCACCTTCGGGCCAAATGTTTTTCTCAATAGTAGTGGCGAACATTCTTATAGCGATACCGGGCCTCACCATCGTTGGGCGGTTGGAACTCTTTACGACAATATCCACGTGCCGGATCGGGACATCGCGATTCAGAATCGATTGAATTACGGTAGTGGACACGGTTGGGCGGGTGCCAATCATGTTGTCTGGAATTCCTCCGCGAACCGGATCGTTGTTCAGAATCCGCCGACTGCGCAAAACTGGGCGTTCGGGGTTATCGGAACGAAGTGGGCGGGCGCTTTTCCGAATCATGCGGAAGATGGTTACTGGATCTCGCACGGTGTGCCGGTCGAACCGCAGAGTCTTTATTTGAAGCAACTTGAAGATCGGTTGGCTCCGGAGGGAAGCGGTGGAGGAATTTCGATTGTCCGTTTCCGTGAAAATCGGCCTCAAACGCTTCAGCCAGGTCGGTTGATTCGGTTTCCGATCTCAAGAATTGGAAACGATGACGGTCGGATTGAGGTTAAAGTTGTGGTTGAAGGTCGGAGTGCGGATCGCGTCGAGCTTCCCGATTTTGTTGAAATCAATGCGAGAAACGAGATCGGATATGTCTATGTTTCGCTTCAACCGGACGTCGTTTTCGCTGAGGCCGAAGAATTGACGCTAAAACTCGTGCATGGTCCCGGTTACAGCATTGGGGAAATCGGTTCGGTCCCGCTCTTGATGGCGCCAAGTCCCTTTTACGCATGGAGAGGCGATCACTTTTCGGGAGACGAACTCGAAGATCCGGCTATCAGTGGACCGACGGCGAATCCTGCCGGAGATGGCGTTGAAAATCTTTTGAAATATGCCTTAAACCTTTCGCCTTTTGAAAATGCCACAGCCGAAGATCTGCCAAAAGTGGAAGTAAAAGAAGGGCGGCTGATGCTTACTTTTAATCGGGGAGACGATCGAACCGACATCGAATATCGGGTCGAAGCCTCGGAAAATCTGGTCGATTGGATTTCCGGTGAGGATGCGACCGAAGAATGGGAAGTTACCGGCGACGGAAACTGGAAACAGGTAACCGTCGCCGATCGCAAATTTTCCGATGGGAGCGGGCGCGGATTTATCCGATTGCGCGTCAGTCCGGTCGAATAGAAAAAGGCCTTCCGGAGAAGAGGATCTTTTACAAAAATTATCCGATTCCAAAAAAGCGATCGGTTTCGCGGCGTTCCTTTTTCGTCGGACGTCCACTTCCCGGATCGCGCCGCGCTGGAGAGCGTTGCCAATATTCGCGACGTCGATCGAACTCGGACGGTGGAGTTAATTCCTCGAGAAAATCGGGAACGAGTTTTGCGCCGACCCGTTTATCGGTTAGATCTTTGACGCGGACCGTTCGCGTCATGTCCGGTAATCGGATTTCGATGATTTGATCGGGGCGAACGATACTTGAGGGTTTTGCGGAACGATCATCGATCGACACGCGACCTCCTTGACAGGCTTTCGTCGCAAGCGGACGGGTTTTAAAGATCCGCATCGCGTAGAGCCATCGGTCAATTCTCAATTTGGCTTCTGCCATAGAGGACTATTTCACGATATCCGCCTGCGGGAAGACAAGCCTGCGTTTAAAAGGACCCAACCGCCGAGAATGGTTCCGCCGATCGAGAAGGGAAGACCTGCGATCACGGCGCTTCCAAGACCTTTGAAAAAACTCGAGCGCCGGGATTCGCCTCCGATGAATCGCTGCACGAGAAAAACGACGCCAAAAGTGCTCCAAAACGCCAGGGCCATCGAAATCGGCAGACCGAAACCGGCTGTAAGCGCGTTCAATCCGAAAAACAGATTGTCGAGAACCAGGATCGCGATTCCGCTCAGTGGATGTAGACGCCTTCGGCTTTCTTTTTTCACTGGGCGAAATCGCGATCGGTTCTCTTCAATCATTCAGGAAATCTATCACACTCGATTTCCGATGTCGCCGTTCGAATCTTTATTTCGCTTCGACGCGGAGACGAAGGAAACGGGATTTCTCTCCGGAAATCGGGCGCGAGTCGCGAACGGTGACCGTCCGAAGTCCGCCTGATTCTTCGGAAGACATTTCGAAATTGGCCGGATCGGCAGCGCTCCAGTCGGTGAGATTGCTCGAAACTTCGACGATATACTCGATGTCGGAAATCGTTGCCGGATGGCTGTAGGTCAAAGTCAGATAGCTTTCGCCACCGACGGAGGTTTGGCCGACTTGCGGAAGTTTTTTGCGATTGATTTTCCCCGGTGTCATTCCGAGCGCGTATTTTAGCAGATTCGAAATTCCGTCTCCGTGCGGATCGGCTAGCGGATCGGAATTTTCGGGATTGTTCCGATCATCCGGTGAGAGATGTCCTTCGATCCATTCATCGAAAGCGCCGGAGGATTCTGCGAGCTCGAAATCGAATCGGCTGAGGTTGAATTCGCCGCCGTCGAGATTGAGGCGCATTGTTTGGACTCCGGCCGAGAGTTCGATATCGGTTATGCTGACCGTTACCCAGTTCTGCCATCCGCCGGTATTGGGCGCTGTTAGCTGGCCGGTGATATTTTTCCCATCGATCAGCAGATGGAATTTTCCGTCGCTTTCGGCACTTGCGAGTCGAAGGTGGAGGTTGTAGCGGCCGGATCTTTTGACATCGACGGTGTAGTGAACCCATTCGCCGGCTTCAAACCAGCCGAGATTATATTCGGCTTTCGGATCTTCGGAGACCTCGATATCGACATCGTCATCGCGATAGGCGCCGCCGTTGTTTCCGGGTGTGTTGTCGTGATAGGCTTTGCCCGGACCGCCGAGATCGTAATCGACGGCGAAGATTGTGCCGGGAATCGTTGCCGGTTCGCCCGCAAGCGGGCCGCGTCCCGGAACGACGTCGATATTCACGGGCTTCGAGGTGCCTGTGATTCCGTCAGCGGTCGTCGCGCGGGCAGTGATCGTGTGGATGCCATTTGTTTTCGGCTTCCAATCGATGGTAAATGGCGCTTTTGATGACTTTCCGATCAGCTCGGAGTCTGCGAAAAATTCCACCAGGTCAATTTCGCCGGAGGTTTCTGCAGAAATTCTGATCGTTTCGCCATTTTCGAAAGTGCTGTTCGAAGCCGGAGAAGTGATCGCGATTTCCGGACGGCCACCTACCGATTCAGAGGTGAATTCCATCCAGTTGATATTGAAATCACCGCTGTCGAACTGCAGGCGAAGTTTTTGTTCACCTTCGTTGAGGGCAATATTTTCAACCGTCACAGTTTCCCAATTTTGCCAACCGCCGGTATTCGGGACATCGATTCGGCCGGAAATATCTTTTCCGTTAAGCGTGA
>DATGSL010000192.1:0-5465 GCA_035302665.1 Opitutales bacterium
AAAAACGGTGTAGGTCACGGTAGCTTCGCTGTCGGGTTTTACCTCGATCGGGAACTCGAGTTGGCGGGACGAGGTTTTCTCGAAATCGTGGGAGGATTCTTCGATTTTCCATTCTGGGCCGCGGAAGAGGCTTTCGCGGACGGTGATGGTAACCGTTTCGTCTTCTTTGCGATTCCGGAGATTGATTTCGTAGGTTTCGCGTATCCAGCGTCGGGAGGTGTCGATTTGGTAATTGGTCTGCGTCCGTTCTCCGACCAAGTCGAAGGCATTGCCGGTGTAGATGCTGACTGTTTCGTTGCGCGGCGTATGGTCGATCATGTTTTCGCCGGTAAATTCGAGCCGTTCGTCGATATCCTGCCGGTAGAAACGGGTCACTCCGCGCGGGAGCGGAATTCCGAGTTTGTTTTCACGGGTATTTTCAAATTCGCGCATGATCCAGACCTTTTCCTGAGATTGTCTGCCGACTTGTTGATTGCGAAGGTAATTCGGATCGGAGCTGCGGTAGTGGTTCAGGTTCATCGCCGCACCGTCGTAAATATAGGAGCGTTTGGCCAAAACACCTTCGGCGCGAACGAACTCGACCTGTTTCGTTTCGCGATCGCGGAGAGTGACCGAGCGATTGAGATCGTAAAGATGGTATTCGTCGAAAGACCGTTCCGTTACCTCCGGGGCGGCATCGAAAGCAGCTGTCGCCATTTCCATCCGGACCTGTCGGGAGGGTGTTGGCCGGATCCGGTGGACATCGCCGGCGAGTAGTTTGATGGCAGCCTGGTCAAAGGTGCGTCCACTTTGGTTTTCGATCGTGATCCAGCCGATCAGGTCGACGATATCGCCTTCTTCCGGAGAAACGAGATTGTAGGCAGCTTCCCAGCTCATGCCGTTGGTCAGGTAGCTCAGCTCGGCGTCCGATTCGCCGGCGGTATTCGTTTCGAGTTCCCAATGAAGGGTCGGTTTCAGGATGCTGTCGTTGCCGAGTTCGGGGAAAAGGGGGGTGCCTGGAAGTCCGAAACGGACACGTCCGTCGACCTCGATGATCGGCACTCCGCCGCCCGGATCGTGTTGATTGAAATGGATTGATGAGTTGGGGCGATAGGGTGCGCGGATGATTTTTCCTTCGACGATTCGGGTTGTTTCGCCCTCGCGGATTTCGAATTGGATCGTTTCGCCTTCGAAAAAACCGAGCAACAATTTTTCGCTGAGGGGATCTGCCCGGTAATTTTGTTCGAGGATACGCAAGGAGCGTTCGCCGGTGAGATCGCGCAAAACGATCGAACTCGGTTCGAGTTGGGAGGTGATTTCGGAAAATTCGACGCTGTTGATTCCCTCGGTCAGGTCGAGGGAAAGTGTTTCGCGGACGACGGCGAAATTATCGTTGTAAATGGTGATTGCCGAATCGGCGGGGAGGAGTTGTGGGGCAAGAAGTGACATGCTGAGTAAGATTTTTTTCATGATTCGATTATGTGAAACGCGCAACGGCGCGAAAAAGTTGCAGGCTCGATTTTCCGAAGGTCAGCTGGCATTTTAGGCAGGCTCGCTTCGGTTTGTCGACCGTTGCCTTTGGGAGGAGGTTTGTGTAATTGCAATTTACTTGTGCCGTCGATTCGGCTGTTTACCCTAAACGGGCGAATGGAAAAGCCCGAAGGGATATCGATCAAGCGCGTGCTGAAAAGTAAGCGGATTCGGAACGTCATCTATATTTGCATCGGCCTGATCTTGCTTGTTGTGCTTTATCAGGTTGCGCAAATGGCGCGCGGTGCTCCGGTAAAGGAAATTATCGGAGAGATCAGCGAGCTCGGTGCGGTTCCGTTTTTTCTGGCGATGGCGATTTTGCCGACTTTTGGTTTTCCGGTAACTCCGTTTTATCTTTTGGCGGGGGCGACATTTGGGATCGGTGTCAGTTTGATCGCTACGACGCTCAGTCAGGCTTTGAACCTGATTCTCGCTTATTGGCTTTCGCGGCGTTATCTGCGCGGGCCGATTGAATGGATGATTCGGAAAACCAAATACAGGATTCCGGAGATTTCATCTGAGAATTTTGTGAAATTTGCTGTATTGGTGCGAATCACGCCAGGTCCGCCGAATTTTGTAAAAAGTTTTATTCTGGTTTTTGCGCGGATTCCGTTTGTTCCGTATTTCGTTGTTTCGTTGCCGATCACGATGGGATATGCGGTTGGGATTATTATTTTCGGCGATTCGGTGGCGGATGGTCAGCCGTTGCAGGCGGTCGGAGGGGTGCTTTTTTTGGTGCTTTTTATGTTGGTGATCAAGGTGATTGGGAATGCGATCAGCAAGCGGCGGGAATTGCGGGAAGCGATTGAGGAAATCGTGCCCGATGAGCCGGAAAAGGAGTGAATCGTTCGGAAATCTAAAAAAGGTTCGAAATCCCGACTTGCAAAAGCAAAAGGCACCCTTACCTTCTTCGGCGTTAGAGTAGAGAGTCAGGAGTTGGTGAATTGTCAGTTGATAGTGTCAGGGACAGTTTGAAATCCGGCAGTCGGAAACAGTCCGTACTCTTTCTCTTCACAGTAAGAAAGTTAGTAAGTACATGTCCACGAAACTATACGTAGGAAATATCTCATTCACCACGACTGAAGCTGCTATTCAGGACCTCTTTGCAGAGGTTGGTACCGTTCAGGAAGTTGCCCTGATGCAAGATAAATTCACAGGAAAGTCCCGGGGCTTTGCCTTTGTCACGATGGGATCTGCTGAAGAAGCGACCCGTGCGATTGAAGCACTTAATGGAAAAGAATTCGATGGCCGTGATTTGACGGTTAACGAGGCTCGTCCACGCGAAGAGCGTAGCTTTGGCGGCGGCGGCGGTGGCGGTGGTCATCGCGGCGGTGGCCGTGGAGGTTACGGCGGCGGCGGCGGCGGTGGCGGTCGCGGTGGTTACGGCGGCGGTGGTCGCGGTGGCTATGGCGGCGGTGGCCGTGGCGGAGATCGCTACTAAGATCGCAGCAGATAGCTGATTTTAAACCCCGGGTGCTCGATGCGCCCGGGGTTTTTTCATTTCTGGCTTAGAAAAGAGAATGGCATCTTGAAGCCGTGCAGAGTTTCGGAGAAACTTAAGGGATGGCAAACGAGAGCGGGCGGCGGAAAATTGAAGTTCGGGAAGCGACGCGGGCGGATATACCCGATTTGATGGCATTGAACCGGGCTGCCTATCCCGATTTGGCGGTGGACAATATTGTTTGGACGCGCGCCCAGCTGATGAGCCATTTGCGTATTTTTCCGCAAGGGCAGATTGTCGCGATTTTGGGAGGGGAAATTGTCGGCGCGGTGGCTTCACTGATTGTCGATCTTGGGCCCGATCCTCTTCGACTTCATACGTTTGAAGGAATTACCGATGGAGGATATTTTACCAATCATGAACCGAATGCGGATACACTTTACGGTGCCGATGTTTATGTGCATCCGGAAGTTCAGGGAAAAGGTGTCGGCGCAGCGTTGTATGAGGCTCGGCGCAATCTTTGCAAACGGTTGAATCTGCGGCGGATTGTGGCTGGTGGACGGCTTTTTAATTATGAGGAATTTGCGGCCGAGATGAGTCCGGAGGAATATCTCGGTCAGGTTGAGGCGGGGAAAATCCAGGATGCGGTGCTCAGTTTTCAAATCCGCGAAGGTTTTCAGATCCGCGGGTTGCTTCCGAATTATTTGCCCGATCCTCCGAGCCATGATTATGCGGCTTTTCTCGAGTGGCTGAATCCGGAATATTGGCCGGTTCCGCGCGGTCAGCGGAAGGTGCGTCTCACCTGCGTGCAATATCAGATGCGTAAAGTCTCCTCTTTTGAGGATTTTGCCCGGCAAATGACTTATTTTATCGATGTTGCTGCTGATTACCGGTCCGATTTTGTCTTGTTGCCGGAGTTTTTCTCGATGCAGCTTTTGTCGTTTTCGAAAACCTTAACGCCTCAGGATGGGATACGGGAGTTGGCGGAGATGGCGCCGGAGTTTCGCGATCTTGTCAGCGATCTCGCCGTTCGCTATGGGATGACGATCATCGCGGGCAGTCATCCGGTGCAGCAGGGAAAACAGATTTACAATACCTGTTTCATTTGTTTGCCGGATGGCAGCATCGTCGAGCAGCGCAAGCTCCACATCACGCCGAGCGAGCGAAAATGGTGGGGAATCACTGGAGGAAATGCGCTTCATGTGATCGAGACTCCAAAAGCGAAGATCGGCGTTCTGATCTGTTACGATGTTGAGTTTCCGGAGGCTGCGCGGCATTTGGCGGACAACGGAGTGGAGATTCTTTTCGTTCCGTTTTGCACCGACAATCGGCAAGGTTATTTGCGGGTTCGTTATTGTGCGCAGGCGCGGGCGGTTGAAAATCAGATCTATGTGGCGCTTGCTGGAAATGTCGGGAACTTGCCCGATGTCCGAAACATGGATGTGCAATATGGTCAGGCTGCCGTTTTGACGCCGGCTGATTTTGCTTTTGCCCGCGATGCGATTGCTGCGGAGGCGGAGCCGAATGAAGAGGCGCTGCTGGTTTGCGATGTCGATCTCGACGATCTCTACGATTGTCGGACGACCGGAACGGTGACGCCTCGTCTCGATCGGAGGAAAGATTTGTTTAATTTTGTTTCGCGTGTGCCGTTGGTGGAGGAAGACGAATCCGAGTGATCGGAGCCGTTCAGCCTTTTCATTAAGGAGAAACAGAAACTCCCCTGATATTATAAAACGCAAAGATCGTGTAGGATGCTGGTTTTTCGTCGAATTAATCAGCCCGGCTGCCGGACGGCGGCTTTGAAGGAAGGAATTGAATGGTTCATGCCGATCTGCGAAAACTCATCCTGTTTGCGATAATTTTCTTTGGGGGTGGATTCCCATCGATTTTCCGTGGGGAAGCGCCGTCGGTTCGGGTCGATCTTCGGATCGATGACGCTGCGGTTCAGCGCGAGAGTTCCGGGGCGATTTTTAGCTATGCCGAAGTTCTTCGGAAGGTGCACCCGGTTGTGGTGAGTGTTTATGCGGAACGGCAGCTCGATGGGAGCGACATTCACGGCGATTTGAATCTGAAGCAGTTTTTTGAGGAGAATCCGACTCAGATTCAGAGTGGTGTCGGATCGGGTGTGATTGTTGCGCCTCAAGGTTATGTGATTACGAATAATCACGTGATTGAGGATGCGGAGCGGGTGGTGGTTGGACTGGCTGATCAGCGGGAGCTTGTAGCCGATGTGATCGGGCGTGATAAGGCTTCGGATATCGCAGTTTTGCGAATCTATGTCGGGTGGGAAATGGAATCGGCGACGCTTGGAAATAGCGACGATCTCGAGGTCGGAGATGTTGTTTTTGCTTTTGGCAATGCGCTTGGGATCGGTCATGCGGTGACTTCCGGCATTGTTTCCGCTCAAGGCCGAACGGGAATCGGGATATTGGGCGAAGGTGGCTATGAAAATTTTATTCAAACTGATGCGTCGATGAATGTCGGAAATTCGGGAGGGCCGCTTGTCGATTCGCTC
>DATGSL010000193.1:0-19033 GCA_035302665.1 Opitutales bacterium
TCGAACGCATCGATGATATCGGTTGAAGAGGTATTGTGTGGGGGAAGAGACGTTCCAATAACTTCCGGTGTAATCGAATCGGTGACGGTGATGTTGAGGAAATATTGGGTGGTTAGGTCAAAATCGAAATCGAAAGGAACGGTGGAATCGATCCTCGTCGGTGATCCCATTTCCTGATCATTGGCGAGTGTGCCGGTCAAATTGTTCGGGCCGCTGTCGACGAGATCGTCTCCGCTTGCTTCATCAAAGGACCAGGCGCCGATCAGATCGGTTTCCGTTCCGTCGATCGGCTGAGTGAAGTTGGCCTCGATTTCCGCTGCGGTTAAAATGGAGCTCCAGAGGCGAAATTCATCGAGTTCGCCGTCGAGTGCTTGGGAAGGGTCGAAGCCGCCGTTGACCGAATCTTGATCCTGCCCGAAGAGAAGGGCGTTTTCTGAAATCTCCAGCGTCGGCATGGTGATGGAACGGGTGCCGACCGAGCGGCCGTTGACAAAAAGCTCGACCGTATTGGTGAGACCATCGCGAGTGAGGGTAAAATGGTGCCATCCACCGTCGCCGACCGAGGGAATATCCCAATCGACGGAAGAGTTGGACGAAGTTCCGCCATGAAAGCGGAATCTGGTGGCGGAGAGCAGGTAGAACAGAATGACATTGTCGTTGCCGGGCCTGGCAGCGGAGAAGATCGCTTGATCTTGGAAGTTATTCAATTTTACCCAGAATTGAGCTGTAAATTGATCGCGTCCGTGAAGAGCGGTGTGTGGGATATAGGCGACATCGTCGTTGCCGTTGAAGCTCAGGGCTTTTCCGGCACGGTTTGCCGGTGTGACGTGGAGGAAAAGGGGGCCGGAAACGGTGGTGGTGAAGGGAGAGGGCGTGTCGCCGGGAAGGGTGGCGAGTTCCGTGCCGGTTTCATCAAGAAAACGGAAGTGAAGGTCCGAAAGATCGAGTGTGCTCGGTTCGGTTGCGATCAATTCCGGTATAATCGTGTTTCCGGAATTCGTCACGCCGAGGTTGAAAATGTCTCCGGCAAAGTCGTTTCGGTCGAGTGCACCGGCTACATGAAAAGAGAATTCGCCCGACCCGGTTTGAGGAAGAAGAACCGTTGCTTGATCAATCGAATTGTTCGGTTCGATTTCGAGTTGAGGGCCGCGTGCGAGATCGGCGCGCATCCGGTAAGTGGAGGCCGATGTCGCGGAAATCCGGAGGCGGTAAGTTCCAGGTGTGGTGATCGGGAAACCGGTCAATTGCGCCGATGTGTTTAGCGACGGGGCGTTTTGATCGAAGAGAAGGGTTCCGCCGACGTCGCGCAACTGGATTCTTGGTCGAGCGTCGGACGAATCGGCTTCGACCCGGACGGAAAGAGTGTCGCCATTTTCGGCATTCAATTCCCATTCCTGATAGCTGCCTTGGCTGACATTACCATTCAGTGTGACGGTATAGTGTCCGGTGTTTTCGGGCCACTCGACGAGTTCGATCAGTTCCTGTCCCGATACAGCAAGCGGAAATAGGACAAGAAACAAGAAACGTCCCACATGGGAAAGGAGAGAGGAGAATCGCAACATAGGACTCATGAGCGGAGAGAGGTTGTTGTTAAAAACTGGAAACGAAACGGGGTGGAATCGATTCAGAATGCCTGAATTGGCAAGGAGCAGGTATGGAACAAGCCCTTTGTGTCGGCCTGCGGCTGAAGGTAGAGAGTGAGAACTTGGATAGGCATTGGAGAATCGATGGGACTACTGTCCGTCATATTCTCTCTACAAGTACAAAAAATGCTAACAGATGGCAAGGGAGAGTTCGGCGGTTTCGCGGAGTTTAAGGTGAAAAACTCGTTAAAATGGCGAAATGCGTGGGGACCTCTGACATGGAGCGTTGCTTATTTGCAGGCCAATAAACTTGCACTTTTATCGCTGGACGGGAAGATACCCTCTTGCCTTTTTCGTCGATCGATGGCGGACACGGACTATGAGAAAGCGGAAGCAAAGCGAGCCTGAAGAGCCGAAGAAAATAACGATTTACACGGAGACGCTGGATGCGGAACAGATGGAACGCCTCCGGGCGATCTGCGAAAAAAAGGGGTGGGAATCGTATGAAGTTGCCTACGCGCTTTTTGCATTCAAGGGACCGAAAGTGAATGTCGTCGGTTACAAAAGCGGAAAAGTGGTCATTCAAGGAAAGGCAACCGAGGAATTTATCGTCGATGTTCTCGAACCGGAGGTGACATTGGAGGCCAAATTCGGATACGACGAGGTGCACCATCCGGAGTGGTTCGAGCCGCATGCCGGCCTTGATGAAAGTGGCAAAGGCGATTTTTTCGGTCCGCTGATTTCGACGTGCGTGATTGCGGATCGGGAAGCGATCGATGCGTGGCGGGATGAGGGGATTCGCGATAGCAAAAAGATCACCGATGCGCGGATTCTGAAGCTCGCAAAGATGGTCAAGGAGACGCGGGGAGCGGTGGTAAAAACGGTTTTTTGTGGAATGCCCCGTTACAACGAATTGATGTCGCGGCCGCGTGCGAATCTCAATTTGCTTCTGGCCTGGCAGCATGCGCAGGCTTTGCAAAATGCTTTGAAGGAGAAATGGGTTCCGTGGGGAATGCTCGACCAATTTAGCAAGGAGCCATTGGTTCAGCGTTATTTTAAAAACGACAAGTTTGAGCTGCGAATGGAGACCAAGGCGGAGGTCGATCCAGTGGTTGCTGCGGCTTCGGTCGTTGCGCGGGCTGAATATGTTCTTCAAATGAAGAAACTTTCGGATCGTTTCGGCGAGCCGCTCTTAAAAGGAGCGAGTGCAAAAGTGCGCGAGCAGGCGGTGCGAATTGTAGAGAAATTCGGTGCGCCGGCGTTGCGGGAGGTTGCCAAACTTCATTTTCGGACGGCTCACGACGTTCTGGCTGCTGCTGGGAAAACGGGTGAGATCGAACTGCCGCCGTTGAAGGAACCTTACGAACGCCGTTGATATTTGATGAAAAGACCGCGTTTGGCAGCTTTTGATCGAAACTGTTTCGGTGATGAAACCGTTGGGATCATCGGTGTCGATGAGGCGGGCCGCGGAGCTTTTGCCGGACCGGTGGTTGCCGCCGCTCTTTGGATGGATCGTTCTTTTTACGGAAGCTCGGCCTGTCGGCGAATCCAGCCATTTATGCGGGACTCGAAAGCTTTGACGCTGGAGAAACGCGAGGATGCCTTTCGGCGATTGGAACGTTGCCGGGATCGGGGAGAGATCGGTTTCGCTTATGGGATCGGTTCGGTTGAGGAAATTGCCGAGGAAAATATTTTGGGCGCGACCCGTTTGGCGATGAAGCGGGCGCTCGACACCATTTTGGAGGAGCGAGGTTGCCCGCGGCATTCCTGGCAGGAGATTGATGAAAACGATTTCTTTTTTTGTCCGCGTCAGGCTGCGGATATCCAAAAACGGCCGGTGATTTTGATCGACGGTAATCGTTTGAATCCGTTTTTCTATCCGCATCGTCCGTTGGTAAAAGGGGATTCGCGATCCTTGGCGATTGCGGCGGCTTCGATTGTTGCGAAAGTAACGCGCGATCGTTTGATGGAGAAATACCATGAGGAGTTTCCCGCTTACGGATTCGATCGGAATCGCGGCTACGGAACCGCCGCTCATATTCAAGCCATTCACGAACACGGCATTCTCGAGATCCATCGGGAAAAGTTTTTGGAGAAACTGGTTGCCGCCGGGTTGGGCCAAGTGGACGGACCGGAATTCAATTTCAAATCGCTTTAATAAAAAAAGCCGCAGTTGTTTAGAACTGCGGCTTTTTTCGGCGTTTTTAACGAGAGCGGCTTATTTCAATTTCATTTGGAAAATGTAGAACTCTCGATCAAAGGAGGAACTGAGATGAAGGCTGTTTGTCGATCCACTTGAACCGTTCGCTTTCAGCCCGGTCGATTCGAAGTGGCGCAAATCGTCGCTTGCATGGAGTTCGAACTCGAAGTGTTTCCGGTAATTGGCCGGAAAATCAAAGGAGAGCTTGTAGGTTCCGGTTTCGGTTTTTTCGACAAGGACCTGAGGTGGAGAGAGATCGACTGCCGGAAGCGGATTGCCATCGGCCTTCGGAATACTGTTGGGATCGGTCGGATCGGATCCATCGAGAATTTCCTGCAAATCCGAATAACCGTCGCCGTCGGAGTCGAGGAACGGAGAAAGAGACGTATCCTGAAAAAGCTCCTCAATCGAATCGGGAATCAGGTTTCCATCCAGATCAACGGGATTCGCATTGTTTACAAACAACAACTTCGGCAGTTCGGTGACTTCCAGATAAAGTTCGTCGCCGACGACTCCCTCGACAAAACCGCTTACGCGAAAAAGAGAACCGGTGGTCAACGGAAAAGCGCGGGCGATCGGATAAACCGAATTTTGATCGTCGATAAGAATGTATCTTCCGAGGATGACCGGATTATCGGGATCGTAGTTGGAGGAATAATCGGCTCCACGGTAAACGGGAGCCAAACCGGTAAGGAGCTGATTTTCGACCTCCTTTTCGAGTCCTTCGTAGATGAGACTGACGGTCAGTTTTTCGCGCCGTTCGATTCCGTTCATGATTTCGGCCACTCCTGCTTCGGCGCTCGTTAGCAGAGACGCGGGGAATTGCGGAAGTTCTTCGTAACCGGTATTGTCGAGCGTTCCCGACTGGAGAAAACGCCGGAGAGCATCGAATGGCTGCCGCAGAGCACCGGCGTTTGCATTCGTTGCACTCGCCAAGTAAAGACGGTTGGTCAGTTCGACGAGATTGCTGATTCCGCTCGAACTTGAGGCAGCGACTGCATTTTCGATCGATCCGATTATTTCGGAAATCTTAAAGCTCGGGAAATCGTCGCCCCAATTTCTTTGAAGAGCGAGAAGGTCGTTGTGGGCGACCGATCGCATGCGGGAAGGTGAAATCGGATCGTCCTCCTCATTCGGCGCCAGTGGATTTTCTGCGGAGCGAAATGGCGTTAAAGAAATGTTTCCGCGATCGGTAAGCTTCCGCTCATGCAGAAGTTCCCCCAAAGTTTTTTCAACGAGAAGGGCAACAAGTGTCGATTCCGGATCGACCGGATCGACGACCACGACTTCCCGCTGGAGATTGTTGTAGTAAGTCCGGGCCGCACCGAGCCACGCCTTCGCTTCCTGAGTCACGGAATCAAGGCCGCCATATTGGCCGAAATCGTTGTAAACAAAGGGTTCGTATTCCTGCTTGGGAATCGGAACGAGTCTTGCAACTTGTCGACCGTAATCTTGCGGATCCCCCGAATGAACCCAAAAATTCGATTCCGTTGTCACGATCACAAAAAGGTCGGAATCGGCGATATCGACTGCCTCAAAAACGGCGGCCGCGTCGCTCAGATAAGCGGTCGATTCGGTCTGGCTTTTGCCGAGAGAGAAGCCGTTTGGTTGATGAACGGTCATTTCGGTCGACCGATCGTCGGTGAGGGAGCGGAGTTTATTAGTTGGATTTGCCGGATCGGGAATCGCCGGTGCTGCAACGAGATCGAAGGAATTGGGAAACTGAAAACCGACGTCATTGCGCGACGGATAATCGTTCGGGTCGTTCGGATCGGTTCCCGCCAGAAGCTCTTCCAGATCGGTGAAACCGTCCCCATCTGAGTCGAAATCGGGAGAGAGCGGATCGAGTCCGAAAGCCTTTTTCACAAAATCTGGAATTCCGTCGCCCCGGCTGTCGAGATTTCCAGGATCTTCGGTAAAGGAGTATTCGCCTTTGACGATGTTGGTCCATCCGACTTGGGGCACGACGGCTATTGCATAGAGTGTCGTATCGCTACTCATGACAGGCGGTGTGCCTTCGATCCAATTAGAATCATTGGAGGTTCGGTAATAAAAAACAGCACCGGGGTGATCGATGGATAGGGTCGGCCGGATCGAATGGGAGTAAGTTCCGCTTTTGGGTTCAAGAGTGAGCTCGGATGAGACCTTGCCCAATGGTCGATCTTGGAAGATGAGGGAGAGATCGGAAGCGATCTGATTGGTCAATCCACCGGTCGTTCCGGTTGGCAAATCTTGGATTGTGACGGTTCTTTTGGCGCCGAGTCCGGCGGCGGCGCTTTGGAAGAATTCGCTGGAGACCGTTGCTCCGCCGCTTTGAAGAGTAAAAGCCGAGGTCCAGGTACCGGCGTCAAATTTTCCAATTAAACGTGCATCTGGATCGGTAAGCGGAGGTTGATCGAAGAGGAGGACGGACGAACCGATCTCCGGAGATTTCAATGGCGTAAGGGATTGCTCTCCGATCGCGGAGTGACCGCTTCCATCGAATTCATACGTGTGGTGAGTCACGGAAATTCCGTTTGGTGTGCCTTGGATCAGATGGAGTTTGTCTCCGAGACTGAAAGCGCCTGTAAAGATGTTTTCACTATTGGTGGAAAAGTTTTCGAGGAGAGTGACCTTTCCATCGCCGTCGTAATCGGCCCGGATTGCGCTTGTGCCATCGTTCACGATGATGAAAAGCTCCGGATTTCCCGAGCTTTCGATCAGGCGGATATCGACGATCGGTTCTCCGATTGAAAAGGAGCTGAGAGCATTCAATGCGGAACCGTTCCAGCCGCTTTCATAAATGATATCGGAGCCAGGTTTAAAGAAAACCATCTCGGCGCGGCCATCATTGTCGAAATCAGCATAGAGGTATCGGCTGCCTCTTGGGAGAGGAGAAACCTCGTCGATTTCGTCCATAAAGCTCGTGGTGGAAGAGAGATCGAAGAGGCGAAAAGCTTCCTCATTTCCTCTTTCTTCGAGAACTCCGTAGGCCGGATCGGTGCCATCTTCCAAAAGAACTCGATTCGGCCGTTTCATTTGAGCTTGGAAGATCTGAACTCCGAAGGAGCCGAACGGACCGGACCGACTCCTAAAAGCCGATGCTACATTCGGATATAAAGGTCCTTCGAGCGTCGAGTGATAGAGAATATCGAGAAGATCGGGATCGTAATCGGCCTCGCCTGGAATATCGATGGTCGTAACCAGCGTCGGTCCGACAGCGGAGATGCCAATAAACTCCGGCTCGGTAAGAGGTTGATCATGGATCGGCTCGATCAGGTGCATCCGGTTGGCAAAGGGTTCGACAAAAAGAAGTGCATCCCGATTTGAAACGCGAACCGGACCTGCTGAAAATCCGGTGAGGTCGGCAAGTCCGCTGTCGCCGGAAAATTCCCGCCAAACGATTTCACCATTGGCGTCACCATCAGCGATTCGGAATTGACCGGTTTCCTTGTCGACGACAATCAGGTCAGGATAACCATCTCCATCGACATCGGCCACCGTTTGAAATTCGGTATCGGTTTCCGAGACGAATCCGGATATCGGCTGGGCAAGCAGCGTTGCCGGAAGTCCGACGAGAATCGGAAGTATTAGGAGATTCCGGTGGAATTTGAATGGAAGTAAAGTGCGCCGGATCATGGATAAATTCAGTTGACGGTTGCGGTTACTGCGGGGAGCGGAATGACCTGATCGATTTCGCCGGTTGGATCGAAGCGGACGATGAGGTAGCGGTAGGTTGCATTCTGGACGACCGGCTGAGTGTCTTTGAGATAAAGATCATAGACTCGTCCCGTTGCAATCGGGCTACTGGATTCGACGATTAAAAAATGGGGATCATGTACTGCGAGAATGCTCTGGTTTTTCGGTCCCATCTGGCGCCTGTAGGCGATTCCTTCAATAAGTGGCGAAACTTGATAAACATCTCCCGAAACTTCCGGCCAGATCGAGTCCGGAACCTGATAGCGGTAGAGCATGAAGTTCAAAAGTGGGGTTTCGTCTTTCCGATGATAAAAAATATTCAAAAGATCCCCATCTTCTTCGAGTGCCGGCGGCAGGGCAAAAATACCATTTTCAGTATATTCGATCTGATCCCAATTGGTCGGAGGAGGGACCAGTGTATCTTGAAGATTGACCAAGCCGACGCGAATAGCTCCGCCTGAGTAGGCGATAGAGTTGTCCTGCGGATTTCTCGGATAAATCACCGCCTTGAGACCGAGATCGACGATTTCCGGGAGATTGAGAGGGAAATGACTGCTTACCTCCGGCAATCCTCGAATTGGCCAGGGAACGACACAATCGTTGGGGTCGAATGGTTCGCTATAATCGATTTCGCCCGACCAGATAAAGCTCTCTTCATTGCTCCATTCGCTGACGGCTCCTGCGGCACCGATTGCTCGGACGCGAATGAAATATTCGCTTCCAGAAGCCAGATTTTCCGTCCAGGTAACGGAAAACTCAGGGCCGTTGCCAAGGTTTGCGCCGACGCGCCCAGTAAGGAAGGAGCGGGGACGGGTTTCGCCAACGTAAATGATGTTGTAGGAAAGAGTTTCCGAGACGTAATCGGGCCGCAGATCTTCGGAAATCTCGCCCGGAATGTCCGGACCGCGGATCGCGAGCTGGAACCTTTCGATTCCTTCCGGAGCTGCGAACCAGGTAATTTTAGCAGCGGCTTCGGATGGATTTTCCCCGATCGATTGCACGGTTGTCAACAGCGGCTGGGCAAGCGGACGTCTTCGCTGTGCCTCGACACAACCGATGCGCTTCATGATGCTCGGATTTCCGTGCTGGTCAAAAACCTGAAGGAAATAGCAGATTCGTCCACCATTCAGCGGAAGGTCGTAGTCAAAATGTTCGATCACATGATCGCCGGGGTCATATGAATCGAGACCTTGTTTGAGGAGCGTGATTGGGCCGTTTCCGATTCTCCGATAGAGTTTCCACTCTTCGGTTTTTGGCGGAAGGATCATGTTGATTTCGATCGGTTCGATTTGCCTGCCCATGGTGTCGCCTCCGAGCGCGATTTCGTGAGTTCCGCAATCGGCATCGCGATCGATAGATGCCACAAAATTAAGGATATATGGAAGTCTGCCGTATTTGGGATCCATATTGATTTCGAGTTCGGAAACAACGAATTCGCTTGTTTTCCCATCTCCTGTGCCGACCCGTGCGAGGAGATCGAATTCGGACAAACCTTGATCGGCGAACCAGGTTTTTTGAATCATCACCACGTTGTTCACGGGACCGCGGAGAAATCGAAAGCGGCCGAGGAACATCTTATCTTCGCTCAACGGTTGTGCGAAAAATTCGATCCACTGGATCTCTCCGTCCAACGCTTGTGCGCTAAAAGCGATAAACTGAATGGAAGGATCCTCATCGAGAGGCTGTCCATGTCCGATATTTACGAGCTCAAGAACTGGAACGGAACAGTTTCCGACAACCGATCCATCGGGATCTTCCGGTCCGATTCGGTCGCGGAGAACGCCGTAGGCGGGCGCGCTGTTGCCCGAAAGATTTCCACCGCACGTAGCTTTATCGATTGCACGGACAGTGTACCAGTAAGTTTTGTTGCCGTGATCTTCGGACTGAATTGCCGGAGCATCGAGATCACCACCGCGATGGTAGGTGAGGGAAGGTCCGTTTTGATCGATGAATTCGGTCGTGTTTGCGGAAACGGTCGCAATCCGCCCGCCGGTGATCGCACCACTCGGAACAGGCGAGAAGGGATTTCCCTGCATTTGCTGCATCTCTTCGATGCTTTCCCAACGGTAAATCCAGTAGCCGTAAATCTCAGGGCCGTTGTCGCGGGGGTTCGCCTCGTTCCATTCCAATTTTAAAACCTGTTTTTGTGTGTCGCTCGATGCGTCCCACGTATAATGGTTGGAAACTTTCAGGCCGGTCGGTGCTTCGGGAGGAAGGCGGAAGCAGACGATCACTTTTGTTCCTTCGGAGATTTCTCCGGGACGATTCAGGAGATCGCGGCCGGCAACGAAATAATAAAAGGTATCTCCATCCTCGAAAGGTTCACCGTGATCCTCGTAACGGCGATTGTCATCGATGACGAAAAAGGTATCCGGATCGTTGTTGAAGTTGCCGACGTCACTTTCGCTGAAAAGATTATCGGTCAAAATCGGCAGATGATTGACTTGCTGCACACCTTCCGTGCCGAGGTGAGCAAGAAAATCGGAGCGTTCCGGACGATTGTTGTGCCAATTTTCGCGTTCGGCCACATCGGCATCGACGCGAAAAACATCGTAGCCAAATTGAAAAAAGGAGCGTTCGCGCAGCGCGTCGGGCGTCGCCCAGCGCAGAGGGACGTTGAGATTTCCGCGCGGATCGGGATCGCCATCCTCGTTGAGAAAGGGCACGTGGACCGGCTGCCCAGGAGGAGGCAGGTAATGAACTTCGCCGCCGGTGACGATCACCCGGCCGGAAACAGTCGTGCAATCGGCCGGATTCAATCCGGCAGGGCAGGAGCGGATTTCATAGGTTCGGGTTTCGTTTGTTCCGATCGGATCAAGAAAGGCAACTCCGGCAGCCATGGCCGCTGCTGGATGGCGGCGCGTGAGGAGTGCGAGCGTTTCCGCGGCTTCGGGATCGACGTGAGAAACATCGATGATGGCGGCCAGTTTTTCCGCAGGAGTCATTCCGCTTACCGGAAGGAGCCGGTCGAAAAGACCATCGATATTATCGGAGAGAGCTTGGAGATCTTGACCGAGCCGTTCCGAACGGCTGATGACAACTCCGGTACTGAGCGGATCGACCAGCGGTTGCACGACACCGACGAGCGAAAAATCGCCGGGATCGTCCGGTTGACCGCTCTTTGAATAAATCGCGTAACGACCTGGATTCCATTGCGCATCGCCGGTCGGCCACCATGTGATGTAGACCGCGGGAGATTCTCCGTTATCGGGATCTCCCGGAACGCCGAGGGCGGCCGTTACGACACTCGATCCGACATCCTGTCCGCGGATTTTCGGCGATTCGCCAAAGAAAAATCCGGTGATCAGGAAAAGGGGAAGTGTGCGGAGAAAAATTGTTTTCAATGCCATGATTATTTTTGGAAGAAGAACCTGTTGGTGTTGCATCGAAGATTAGAGTTCGTATTTCCAGCGGTCGTTGCGGTATTCGAGCTGCAAGGTTTTTCCGAATTTGACGCAGAACGGACAAGATCCGACTCTTCCTTCCAGACGTCCGCGTCCGCTAAACCGGAAATCATCGGCAACCTTGACACCGACGAGCGAAACGTCGCCCTTGATCGAAACGAGACAGAGAGCTTCGCCCGAGGCAGCCAAAAGCATTTGTCCGCCGTAGGTTGGACCTTCGACGAAATAGAAGGCGCCGACGCCGACGCCAGCAGTGATTTTAAACATGCACGAGGCCGGAATTCCGAGAAGGACTTCGGAAACCGGAATGTGAGCCTCGCCGTAAACATAAGCGCCCGAGAAAGTTGGATTCGGTTCACCGAGAATCGATCCAACCTGCTCGTTCACAAGCTTCAACGGCGCGATCGAGCAAGTTTGCCCGAAAAAGACTCCGCCTGCGATCGTGTAGCTTTGGAAACGCATTCCGGCTTTTGCCGCGATATAATTTTCGCTCATTCCAAAGGACATCGCCGCGCCGAAGTCGGTAATGGCAAAAGCTTCGAATTCAAATTCGCCGCCGACCATTTCAAGGCTGCCGCCGAGACCGACCGGTTTGAACGGACCGGTGGTGAAACTGGCTTTTCCTTCGACATCGATTTCCATTCCTGGACTGATCCAGCTGACAGGAACGCCGATGGCTCCCATCGTAACTTCATTGACGACCGAAGTCGGATCTCCGGAGCTGCAACTGCCGCTGCCGTCGGAATTCAGCTGTTTGATCTGTAGGTAGCCATTGAATTCGAGATCGTCCGGCACTTTCAACTGGAGATGGGCATCGAGACGCAGAAGTCGGAGGGCGTCGCCATTGATATGTGCAAATCCGTCGAGCGAGCCGGCGCCGAGAGAATCGCCGAGATCGCCGAGGAAGCCGTTGATTTTGTCATCGACCTGCGAGAGGTATTCGCCGAGCAGGTTTTTGATAACAAGATTCACCTGAGCGAAAGCGGTATCGATGCCTTCCTTCACCGCGAGATCGATGTCGTAGAGTTTTTGGCGAAGCACCAGCTGATACTCACGCATGAAGCGGAATTCGCCGATCATGTCGCGGATCTCGGTCCGGATACGCTCTTTCAGTTCCTCGCCGGAGATTTCGATAAATTGATCGGGCGAAGGAATATCGGCGATCACGAAACCTTCAACGGTTTCCTTGAGCTTTTGCGTCGCATTTTCAACTTCTTGGCTGGCGGAAGCGAGGATTGCATTGAGTTCGCCAATGAATTCCTCGCCTGCTTGCAGTTGATCGCGGACGAGTTGAATTTTTCCATCGACGGTTCCGATTACTTCGCGAATCCGTTCCAGAGTCGGACGAACATTTTCGATTTGCTCATTGATCAGTCGGTTCAGTTCGCTCGTTGCGCCGTCGAGCACGTTCTGGAGCATCGTTGCAACTTCGTTGCCGAGATCTCCGGCGACCTCTTCGATCAACTGAACAACAAGGGTTTCGACAATTTGAAACTGATTGTTGGCATCAGTCGTCAACAATCCGAAAATCGCTTCGGCCTCCGGATTCGGAATATTTGGTGGATCGATGCTGACACCGCCTTCGACCCGGTAAATCTTTCCGTTGATCACGCGGAGGGCGATTTGAACCTCTTCGAGCGAGCTGTCGATTTTATTAACAAGACTTGCCGCGCTCTGCACCCCGTCGCTCAGGTTTTTGATCACATCCTGGATGCTTTCGCCCGGTTCTTCGATATTCTCGATCAAAAAGCGTTTGGCATTATCCTCGACCCCTTGTTTCCACGCATTGATATCATCAACTGTCTCCGAAACATTGCGGAGTTCCGCGTAAAATTTATCGATAATCGGATCGGCCGATTGCTGAAGAAGTTCGTCGATAAGCTCGTCGATCCGGTCGCTGAGAAGGGTGTCGAGAGAATCGAGGCCCTTTTCGAGTGCGCCGACAGCTTCAGCCCGGAGGGAATCAGTCATCGCTTTTAAAACGCCCGTTCCTTCATCGATTTTGTTAAAGGTGAAATTCGTTAGGTTGATCCGCGGCATTCCCTGATAAACGGCGCCAAAAGTGATTTCCGCATTTTCGGCGCTCAGGTAATCGAGTTGATGATCGATTTTAACGACGAGAAGATCGGTTTCTCTTTCCGGCTCGTAGCTGGTAAAGGAGCGAAGGGAAGGCGACCATTCGAGTGCGTAGTCGAACGGAACAACGTTGAGCCATTTTTGCTGGGCGCGGACCAGATAAGGAGTCGGATCTCCGTCGGCGCCGCTCAGGTTGAAATAAAGATCTTCCGAAACTCCCTCCGGATAGGCGCGATTGTGCGGATCGAAGAAAAGGGCATCGAAATAGGTGTTCCCGTCGCCATCGATCCAACCACCGGCAAGATGAACGACGCTGTCCGGTTGAGTGTTCCGCGAAGAGGTCGAACGGATGTGCGCCTTGAGATCTTCAAAGAACGGAACGTTCATCTTCGCGGCAAAATGGAGACGACCGGCCGCGACGGTTTGATCACCTGCGGTTTCAAAATCGTTGAAATAAGCTTCAGAAACAGCTGTCAGTTCGTAAATTTCGTCTCCAGGACCGGTCAGACTGATATTGTTCGGAAGGCGCAGGCGGGAGGTAATAATCCTTTCGAGCTCTTCGTCGACCGAGAATTGGTGCGTGATGAGTGTGCCATCGGGCTTGATACCGAGAATCCCATGCAACGGCTCTTCCAAAAAGGTGGAGAAAGCCGTTACGCCGAGCGTTGCGAAGGTCGAGGCTTCCGGGTCGCAGCTGTTTGAGCTGACGAAGCTGAAGGTGTGGACATCGAGATCCGCATTCCAGTAATCGAGGTGTTTGGCAAAACCTCCGGATGGTAGACGCATTTCGTCGAGCCCGCCGAGACAGGTAAAGGAGAGTCCATCGAATTCAAATTTCTCTTTCGTCGGTCCCGGAATGAAGATCGTTCCTTGAACAAAACTTCTCTCCGCATCGGTCTGGTTGCTGATAAAACCGAGTCCGTAATAATCGATGCCCAGCTGATAACCGGCGAGTTGAAGAGCGTCGGGGAAAGTTCCCGGTTCCGCTTCGAGTTTTCCGGTTACGCCGGAGAGGCGGAAATAGAATTTGCTGCAATTGCGCGGAGTGTAGGCGATCGTTTCTCCGGTAATCACTGCCTGAGCGGAAACATCGCTTTCGTCGGCGACCCTCAGATTGACCCCGGCGTAATTGTGCGTCCCCGCCCGATCGGCTGCGCTGCCCGGCCGCGCGATATCGAGCGGCTGATCGACAGCGGAGAGGTGAATGCTCGCCGGGCCATTGTCACTGGCTCGACCCGCCGGATTTCCCGGTTCGAAATCGGATACGTTTCCACCCGTTCCCGGAAGAAAATGACCGGTTGCGTGAAAGGTTCCCTGTGCAAACGAATCGAGCGAATGGGCAAATGTGGAAGGCCAGCTTCCGCTCATCGACGGAATGTATCCCCAATTGAGCGACGCAGTTTCGGTTAGGATGAATTCAGAAAGATCGAGCTCATAAAGATCTCCCGTTCCGACAAATCCTCCATCAGGTGTGAAAAAGAGATCGGAAGGATCGATCGCGACCGCACCGCCCGAGGCAAAGTCGTCGAAACAATCCCCATCGGGACAATCCTGAAGATAGGAGACGTAAAAGGGAGTGACGTCTCCAAGTCCTCCGCCTGTCACCACACTATTTTCGAATTCGATCGATCCGAACTCGTAGGCGATCGTAGAGCCGTATGGAAAATGGGTGTAAAATTCGCCTTCGGAAAAAGTGAATTCCGCATCGATTTTGCCAGCGCCATTTTCATCGACCTTTATGGTCAGCTTGCTTCCGACGATGCCTGTGACCGAGGCATAGTAACCGGAGTTGTCCTTCTTGTTCTTATACTTTACCGGAATTCCGGTCACACTCTCCAGGTAGCTGAGTTCATGATTCCGAAGGTATTCAACCGCTCCGGTTGTCGGAAAATAGAATTCCCCATTCGAGATATCCCAGGTGACGGAGGTCGCTGCGATTCCGACCGGCAACGTTTCCGGAACAACGTAAAAAGTTTGCTCAGGGTCGAAGGAAACCGTTGTGTCGAGGAGTTCAAAATCGTTATTGATCCGCCCGGTGAACGGGAGTAATGGGCCGGCGGTACGGATACTCGTATCATCTGTGATTCCGATTCCTTGCGGAAGCCGGACTGCGAGCGTTCCCTGCATCCCGTTGCCATCGAGAGCCGCAATCGGAATCGAATAGCGGACGCCGTTGATTTCGCTCGCTCTGCTCCCTTCGGAAGACATGACGACGATCGGTTCGTCAACGGAGTGCGCGCGGGCGGTTCCGTCCGGATAAAGCTGGACGACAATCGTTGTAGGAGTGCCGAATTGCGTATCCCATCTCCAATTCGGTTCACCCTTCAATGTTCCCATCACGCGCTCAAGCGTCATTTCGGTAAAGTTCGCGTGAGTCGTTACCGAGGCAGGGAGTCGACGGAAAAAATAGGTCATCGTCGTCTCGACACCGTTGAAATCGAGCGCGCCATTGAAATGATAGAGGCGGGCTTTCTCCTTAGTCACCGCATTCCCGGGTAACACGAGTCCCGGAGCTTCGTCATGGCTAATCCTCACCCTCAGATCGTATTCCTTGCGCGAATCGATCTGCTGGAGAGGTTCCACGCGGAAGGTGTGCGTTAAATTCGTCGTTGAAGGAACTCGAGTCGTGTCAGCCGTGTCATACGAATAAACACGCTCCTCAATACTCTCGGGCTGGCGGACTTGTATGAGGTTTCCTGAATCCCGCTCACGAAGTTCGACGTGAAAATGAACCGGAAGCCGGAAATAGGATCTGCTCGACAAAAATCTGTCCCAGCGCCGAAGAGTCGCGTCAACCTTGACTTCAAATCCACGGTAAAGCTCAGCGGCCGAATCGTCCAAAATGAACGGATCTTCGACCGAGACCGAATTCAAGGTTGAGAGGACATTTCTTTCCGTGTCGTTGCTATCTGTATTGATGAAGTGGTAGAAATTTTGACCTGAAGTGCGGCGCGGAACATCGACTACCTCCCAGGATCCGAAGATTACCCGTCGTTGGAATTCTGCCACGACGCGGTAGGTGGCATAAGGAAAGAGGCGCGCCTGTGGTTTCAAAGAACCGGAATGATTGAGAAGCGCAGAATTGGGCGTTTCGGTATTATCGGGATCCGAATCCAAAACAATTGCCTCGGGATCGCTGTAAACTGTGGTTTCGCCATTGGCAAGAGTCACGACCGACCAGCTGCCATCGCTGATTTGCCTCTCGAGCTGCCATGCAAAACGATAACTTGCAAGTTCGATGTCACCATCGCTGACAGCTGTGAACCCGATCGAACTGACCGGAATCCCATCACGGGCTGGTGTTTCGTAGTCGCCGGTAAGGATGAAGTTCCGCTCAATCTGAGGATTGAATAGTAAATAGGTCCTTGCGGCCGAAAGCTCCGACACTCCGACTAAAAATGCGAAGAGGGCACAAAGCCGAAAAACGGCCGAACGAGAGGAGAAGTAGCTAAACATGACAGAAAAAGTTTAGATCGGATTTGGCAAAGAAGAGAAATGGTGCCGGTGGAGCAAAGATGTATCCAGTAATATAAGCTTCTGTATTATTTCGCGGGATGGGTCAAGGGTCCCGCGGGTCCGGACCGAGCTGCAAAAGCGTGGATTGAAATGGTCCGCGAGTCCCACGAGAGGCCTCCAGCGCGCTTGCTGAGCCAGTTTAAATCGAAAAAATCAATCCAGAAGAAGGGATCGGCTTTTCAATCAGGTTTTTTCCGAAGTGGGATTTTTTAAAAATATTTACACATTTGTGAAACTTTTTTCATTTTTGGGTGAACTCTGAAAACCGATACGGATCGGCCGCATCCCGGAGCGCATCTCCGACAAAGTGAAAGGCAAGAACCGTCATTACAACGAAAACGACCGGCGTCAGCAACCAAGGATGAGTGGCGATCGCTTCGATATTTTGCGCTTCCGTTAACAAAACGCCCCAACTCGTTGCCGGTGGCCGAAGCCCCAATCCGAGAAAACTGAGAGCCGTTTCCGCAAGAATCATCGCCGGAACCGCCAGAGTTAAGCTGACAATGATATGACTCATCAGCAGCGGCAGGAGGTGATGAAAAAGAATCCGCGTCGGTCCCGCACCTTGAACTGTCGCTGCCGTTACAAAAACCTCCTGTCGCAGCGAAAGAACTTTTCCCCGCACTTCGCGCGCGAGTCCGGTCCAGCCGATCAGCGACAAAACGACCGTAATTCCAAAATAAACCTGAAGCGCCGACCAGTTTCCCGGCAGCGCCGCCGCAAGAGCCATCCATAGGGGAATCGCCGGAAACGATTGGAGGACTTCGATCAACCGCTGAACTCCGTGATCGATCCAGCCGCCGAAGAATCCGGAAATCGATCCAACGACGAGCCCAATTCCAAAACTGAGAACTACGCCGACAAGTCCGATCGTCAGCGAAATTCTCGCTCCATATAAAATGCGCGAAAAAAGATCGCGCCCGATCGAATCGGTTCCTAATAGAAAAATTGGTCCTCCATCCTCAACTCCGAACAAATGGAGATCGGTTTCAAAAAGTCCCCAAAACCGATACGTTTCCCCGCGAACAAAAAAACGGATCGGTTGCGGCTGGTCCCGGTTTTCAAAATAAATCTTTCGCCGGGTCTCCGGATGCCTCGTCCCCTCAATCGGATACACGAACGGCCGAAGCTGAAATCCGTCCTCCGATACGAATCGGATCGGCTGGGGCGGCGCGTAGTTGTATTCGAAGTTCCGATATTCGAGCGAATAGGGTGCCAGAAATTCGCAAAAGGCCGCGGCGAAATAGAAGAGAAACAAAAGAATCATCGCCGCTCCGGCGATTTTTTGACCGAAAAGCACCTTAACGATTTGCGTCAGAAATCGTCTCGAAACCAGATCGTTTTTTGCCCCGACCGATCTTTCGGAAAACCGCAGTTTGTTTTTCTCAGCTTTCATCGGTTCGAATGCGCGGATCGAGCCACATCAAAAGCAAATCAGATATCAACGTTCCAACGATCGTAAGAAGACTGAGCATCATCACGATTCCGCCCGCCAGATACATGTCCTGATTGAGCAGCGCCCGGAGCAGAAGCGGTCCGATCGTTTGCAGACCGAGGACGATCGATACGATCACTTCCCCCGAAACAATTACCGGCAGAAGCCAGCCGATCGTGCTGATCAACGGAATCAGCGCCACACGAAGCGGATATTTTAAAATGACTTTCCACTCGGGAAGACCTTTTGCCCGTGCCGCCAGAACATACGGTTTCTCCAATTCGTCGAGAAGGTTCGCCCGCAAAATCCGCGTCACAGCCGCCGTTCCCGAAAGTCCGATCACGACGACCGGAACCCAAAGATGACCGAGAAAATCTGCTACTTTTGCAAAACTCCATGGCTGGTCGACAAATTCCGGCGACATCAGCCCTCCGGGCGTTACTCCGAAATAAACGACCCCGACATACATAAAAATCAATGCGAGCAAAAAACTCGGTACGGCGAGTCCGACGAAACCGGCAAAGGTAAAAAAGTGATCGCCCCACGAATCTTTTTTTACCGCCGAAAAGACCCCGATTGGAATCGCAAGAACCCAGATAAAAAGCAATGTGGCAAAGGAGATCCAAGCCGTCAGCGCCAACCGTTCGCCGATCAAAGCGCGAACGGGACGGTTCCATTCAAATGAAGTTCCGAGATCTCCTTTCAGCAATCCGCCGGCCCATTTGAGATATTGAACGGCCAGTGGCTGATCGAGATGGTAACGCGCCCGCAATTGCTCCACCTGTTCCTGATTCACCGATTGTCCGGTCGCTTCGAGCGCCGCGATGTAGGAAGTCAGGTAATCGCCCGGCGGCAATTGGATGATCACGAACGAAACGATCGAAATGATCACCAATGTCGGAACCATCCAAAACAAACGTTGAAGAACAAAACCGGTCACAGGCGTATGCAAAGATTTACCAGAGCGCCGGGCTGGCGAAAAGCATCAATCGATTGCGTAACATTCGGGAGCGGTCACGCCGGCACTTCCAAAAATGACCGCCCGATCGGGGACGTTGCGAAATCGATCGTCAACAAGTGCGAGTCCGGGGATTTTTCCGACAAGCCCGATCGTCCAAAGATTTTCCGCATTGATTTCAAG
>DATGSL010000194.1:0-9143 GCA_035302665.1 Opitutales bacterium
GGTCGAAAACTGCTTCGGCAGACTCAAGAGATACCGCCGAATCGCCACACGATACGATAAACTCCCCGAAACCTTTCTCGGATTCATAAGTCTCGCAGCAATAGTGGAATGGATTCAGTATCATTTTGTCCACGCGGCCTAGTCAACACGACCGGTCATCGTTTACGACCGGTCTTCATCCACAGTTTTTTGGATCGATTCTCCGCCTTTATTTCCCTCGCTGTTCTACAACCGGCGCATTGTCACATTGTCCCACTTTCGAAGGGCTTGGGGGAACGGCGCCGGGCGTAGCGCCGTTCCAAGTGGAAGTGGTTTGTCTGACGATTGCAGTTACGGTTGCCAGCGGCGGAAGGCTTCGATCGCCTCGAATTCGGGGAGGCCGAGTTGGTCGAAGATCGCTGCGGTTTTCCGGCTGCGGTCTTTCGCTTTTTTCCAAGGATCGCCAGCGGAGCTACAGTTGAGCGGAAGACGGCTTTTTTGCGAGTCGTGCTCGAAGGTCGCCTTCGTTTTGATGGCGAGTTCATCCGGACTGAGCGGGCAGGCCATGTCGATCTGGTCGATTTCCCATTCGTTGGTCGCGGCGCGGTAGAGCCAGACGGTGCATTCGCTTGGCCAGGCCTTTTTGCTGAATCGGTCGAGAGCGAGCTCCATCGCTTCAAAACAGAGGCGGCGCACGGAATGGGGATCGGCGAGGATGCCGGCAATATAGATTTGGTGCGGTTCGATCTCGTCGAGCAGTTCGGTGATTTTCTCGACGTCTTCATCCGCAAGGTGGAAATTGCCGGGGTTGCCTTTTTCGTAAAAGGGAAGGTCGAGGAAATGGATATTCGATGTCGGCAAATTATAAATTCTCAGGGCGGCGCGGGCTTCGCCTCGACGAACGAGGGTCTTGATTTTCCGCACTTCCGGCGAGTTCGACCAAGTGTTTTGTGGATCGGCTAGGAAGGTTAGGACTTGGTCGGCGAGATTGTTTTCCGGCGCCTGATTTTGGTTGAGATCGGAGGCTTCTTTGAGGAATTCGGCATATTTGCGCGCGCGATCGTGGGCGACGCCGAGATTTCCGGAGGTTTGATAAACGACGTGAACTTCGTGCCCTTGGTCGATCAATCGGTGGAGGGTTCCGCCCATCGAGGCGACTTCTTCCTGAGGTTCGGAGGCGAAAACGACGATTCGTTTTGCTGAATCCGACGGTTGTTTTTTGTCCGATTTGGCGCTGGTATCGATCGTTCCGGCGGGCCAGCGGGTAAGTGTTTGCTGGAGTTCGGTGAAGACCCGGACATTGATTTTGTCGGCGGGACCTTGAGAGCTGACGAGGTCGGCCATCCCGTTTTCGGTGTAATCGTCTTCGACGAGTTTGAGAATCGGCTTATCGAGGTGTTGGCTTAGCCAGATAACTGCCCTGCGTGTGAGACTTTGGGTCCAGTTGCAGGCGCTGACGAGCCACGGATATTTGTTGCGGGTGAGTCCGGCACCGGCGGCTTCGTCGAGGAGGAAAATCGCGTCCGGATGTTCTTGAAGAAAGCTTGCGGAAACCTGATCGGTGACGGGTCCTTCGACGGCTTCCTGAACGATTTCGGCTTTTCCGGCTCCCCAGGCCATCAGGTAAATTTTGCGGGCTTCGAGGATCGTTGCGACGCCCATGGTGATCGAGTAGGTGGGGACATTTTCGGCGCCGCGGAAATTCCGGGCATTGTCCTGGCGGGTGATTTCGTCGAGGGCAATCATCCGCGTGCGGGAGTCGCGGGAGGAGCCAGGTTCGTTGAAGCCGATGTGGCCGGTCCGTCCGATACCGAGGATCTGGATATCGATTCCGCCGGCCTTGCGGATTTTTTCCTCATATTCGGCGCAGAGTTGGTAGACCTGTTTCCGTTCGACCATTCCGGAGGGGATATTGATATTTGCTGGATCGATATCGACATGTTTGAAGAGGTGATCCTGCATGAACTGGAAATAGCTCTGCTTGTTCTCGCGTGAGATCGGGTAGTATTCGTCGAGGTTGAAGGTAACGACGTTTTTGAAGCTAAGACCTTCCTCGCGGTGCATTCGGACCAATTCGCGGTAGAGGCCGACAGGTGTCGATCCGGTAGCGAGGCCGAGAACGGCGTTCTTTTTCTCTTTTGCGCGTGAGCGGATGAGATTCGCCATTTCGCGGGCCACGACCAGAACGGCCTCTTGTGCGCTCGGATAGATGACAGTTTTTGTTTTCTCGAGTTGCTCGATTTCAGGTTTCATTTTCACGTGAATTGAAAAGCGCCGCTATGAAGTTTTGGCGGCGCCAATCGCAACCGGTCTTTCTGGCAGTTTTATTGTTGATTTGGAAGGTTTTAATTTTGCACCGCGGGCGTCGACCGCTCATCCTTTCGGTTTTTCCTTCTTATGTCCGATTACCTTGTAAAACTTTATGAGCTTCCGGCCCTTGAAGCTGCTTTAAAAAAAGTGGAAGAGAACGGCTTTGTGTTGCGACGGGCGTTGGCACCGGAAAAGTCGATCATCGTCGACTGGGTTCGGGAGAGGTTTGCACCGAATTGGGCCGATGAGTGCGATGTTTCCTTCAGTAATCGGCCGATCTCGTGCTTTATTGTTATTAAAGAAGGAGAGGTGGCCGGTTTTGCCTGTTATGATAGCACTGGGCGCGCTTTTTTTGGTCCGACAGGAGTCGGTGAAGAATATCGTGGAAGCGGTCTTGGGCGGGCGTTGTTGTTGCGTTCTCTTCATGCGATGTGGCACGAAGGATATGCGTATGCGATCATCGGGGCCGGTGGCGGCGCTGAGGCGTTTTATCGAAAAGCGGTCGGAGCTGTTCCGATTGAAGGATCGAAACCGGGAATTTATCGGGGCTTATTAAAAAGGAAGGGATGAATCCGGGGTGACGGTTTGCGAAGTCGGCACCTTTTTGACGCGCTGAAGGCGAATTTCATGCAAATTTGAAGCAACGCGTCAGGAGATCGTTCACCGTGCGAATGGAGGGCTGAAAGGCCGAGCTCATTCGCGTCGGTGTTGCGGAGAGCTTAGATGGCGCCGGGGCCTTGGAGGGCTTGGGCCAGTTCCTGCTGGAAGTTTTCGATGTCTTCCTGGCTCGGCTGATAACCTTCTGCGGCCGCTTCGAGAATCAAGCGACCTTGGGTGTCGACGGCCCAGCGCGAGGTTTTTCCGTCGCTGAAGGTTGCGGTGCCACTGGCGACTGCGCCCGGCTGGACGATTTTGTCGACTTCGACTGTAACGCCGCCGGTGCCTTGATCGTCTGTAGAGAGTTCGTCGATCGGTGTTTCTGGTTGCGCGGGACGTTGTTCTGCGAGAGTTAGGTCGAGATCGTCGATGAGAAAGCGTGTATCCATATAGGTCAGTTTCAAATCGAACTCCTCACTCAGCTTTTGCTGGATTTGGGAGAGGTTCAACTCCTGTGCGACCCATTCGGCAATTTTTGCTTTTTGTTCGTTTGTCAGATTCATTTTTGTCGATCGAGGAATATTTAATAGTGCGTCTCTTCCACAGAAAGATCAAGCATGCTCCCTTTTGGCCGGGCGGGAGGATGGTGCGTTTTTCTGTTTGAGTCGGTCCGATTCTCAGCTTTTTTTCGAGATCTGGTTCTTAAGATATTCGACGACATTGCGGACTGATTCGTCCTGATCCATTATGTTTTGAACCGTGCGGCAGGCGTAGATGACCGTGCCGTGATCGCGTCCGCCGAAGGCTTCGCCGATTTCCTGGAGCGAAAGATTCGTCAAGGTGCGGCTCAGATACATGGCGATCTGGCGGGGAAAGGCGATGTTGGCCGGTCGGCGCCGGCTGACCATGTCGGAGGAGCGCAGTTGATAATGTTCAACGACGCGTTTTTGGATCTTTTCGACGGTGATCTGATGTTGGGCTTCTTCCTGCAGGACGTCGCTGAGGAGTTCTTTTGCGGTATCGAGATCGACCTCGCGTCCGGTGAGCGATGCGTAGGAGGTGACTTTGATAAGAGCTCCTTCGAGGCGGCGGATATTGCTGGTGACGCGCTCAGCGATGAAGTTGAAAAGTTCCTCTGGAAGTTCGCAGGACATCGCTTTGGCTTTGCTGCGAAGGATGGCGGTGCGCGTTTCGAGGTCGGGTGCTTGGATATCGGCGACAAGTCCCCATTGGAAGCGGGAGACCATCCGGCTTTCGAGGCGTGCGATTTCTCCGACTGGGCGGTCGCTCGAGAGGATGATTTGTTTTTGTGACTCGAAAAGGTCGTTGAAGGTGTGGAAAAACTCTTCCTGGATTCGCTCCTTGCCGCTGAGGAAATGGATGTCGTCGATCAGTAAAATATCGGCGTTGCGGTAATGTTGGCGGAAGCGCGTCAGCGTGTTTTCCTGGATAGCCGTGATGTATTCGTTGGTGAATTTTTCCGAGGAGACATAGGCGACATGGGCATCCGGATTTTGGCGCAAGATCTGATGTCCGACGGCCTGCATCAGGTGCGTTTTTCCGAGTCCGGTCGATCCGTAGAGAAAGAGCGGATTGTAAGCTTGCGCCGGGGCTTGGGCGACGGCCATGCAGGCGGCGTGGGCGAGTTGATTATTTGCACCGACGATGAATGTCTCGAAGACATTTCGCTTATTGAGTGGATTGGTTTCGGAGAAAATGTGGGCGCGGCTGCGGGAGCGTCTCCGGGTCGGTTTGCTTGTTGAAACGGTCGACTCGCGGACGGCGGTGGTTTCAGTAGCGGCCGATTCCTCGTTTTTTTCGGAGGAAGGCGCTGTTGTGATGGTGATCTGTAGAGGGCGGGTGGCCGCTTCGCTGCATTTCTCGGTCAGGAGATCTTGGTAATTGTCCTGGATCCAGATAGCGGCAAAATCGTTCGGTGCTCCGAGTGTTAGGGAATTCTCTGATTCCTCAAGGCATACGAGAGGCTTGAACCACATACGGTAAACCTCGGCGGCAAAAAGCTCGGAAAGCTTTTTTTTCACGGTGCTCCATAGGGCACCCTCTGCGACAGTCTCTGGCATTTGATCGAAGGTATCTGGCAAATTATTCACAAGGCGTATTTTTAGGGGGATTCAGGTCTTGGTCTGCGCCCACAGGGCGTTCTTGGGCAGGTGAATACAGGAACCGAATGACAGGTGCTTCTCGGGCGCAAGTGAGCGCTCGCAGGCGTAACTTGCTGTTTTGAAGTGTTTTATGGAAGATGCTGTCAGGTTCGTCATGTCGGTTTTGCGCGCTCTCCGGGGAAGGTTGCGATTCGTTCAGCAAATCGCGTGGAGGCTATTTCAAGTAACTTTGAAAGCGCCTTATTTTTCAAGGTCAACTTTTCCACAAGTTACTAACAGTCGTTTTGAGGATAACTTTTTCTTTTTTTTGTTGCGGTCTCAGGGGTTCGTGTTGCAACCGTGGAGTGGAGACGATTGAGCGAACGGAGGAGGCGTTCGTCAGGGAGAAACTGATGGAGTTGGTACGGGGAATGCTCGCTGCGTAGGAGCGATTTCTTATCGATTTTGCTCGGCCATGTGCGCGATCAGGCGCTCGTTGAATTCGCGGGCCGAGTCGTGTCCCATCCGTTTCAAGGCCTGAACGAGTGCTGCGACTTCGACCAGCTGACCGAGATCGCGGCCCGATCTTACCGGCAGATTGATCAAGGGAACCTTCATTCCGAGGATTTCGTAATAATTTTGTTCGAGGCCGGTCCGTTCTTCTTCCATCCCCGGTTCCCATTCCTGAAAATGAACGACGAGGTCGATTCGTTTTTCAAGCCGCACATTTCGGATTCCGAAAAGTTCTGCGACATTGATGATTCCGATTCCCCGGCATTCCATGTAGCCGCGCGCGAGTTCGGAGGATCGTCCGATCAAATCTTTTTCGTTGATCAGGGAAATATAGGTGAGGTCGTCGGCGACGAGGCTGTGATTTCGTTCGAGGAGGGCGAGGGCGCATTCGCTTTTTCCGACGCCGCTTTTGCCCTTTAGGAGGGTGCCGATCCCTTTTACATCCATCAGCGTGCCATGTTCGACGGTCGTTGGGGCGAACTCGTATTCGAGTGCGACGGTTGCGATATTGATGAAATGTTTCGTGATCATCGGCGTGCGCAAGATTGGCAAACCGGTTTCTTCGGAGATTCGAAGGAAGGCTTTTGTCGGCACGTAATTTCGGGAAAGGACGATGCAGGGGATGCTTCGCTTGACCATTTCGCGGAGCAATTCGTATTGGCGTTCCTGATCAAAGGTATTCAGGTAGGTCATCTCCGCGGCGCCGATTACCTGGATGCATTTATGCGAAAAAAACTTGTAGAAGCCGGTGAGCGCCAGTGCGGGTCGGTTGACACTTCCTTCGTGAATGATTCGCTCCATTCCGGTCGCGCCGGCCATCAGTTCCATCCGCAGCTTTTTGCCGTGGGTCTTGAAAAAGTGGGAAACCGTGATGCCTTTGGGGCGTTTGACCGGAGATTGAAATTCCATGGCTAAAAATTCGCTCGTTTAAAAAAGGTCCGGGAGGAGAACCGGATGGTAGAAGTTTAAAGGTTGAAGTCTTCGCCGAGATAAAACTTCCGGCTTTGCGGATCGTTGACCAGGAAATCGCTGCTTCCTTCGCTGAGAACCTTTCCTTCGAAAATCAGATAGGCGCGGTCGACGATCCGGAGTGTTTCGCGCACATTGTGGTCGGTGATCAGGACGCCGATGCCCCGTTTTTTCAGGTCGAGAACGATCTGCTGAACATCGGCGACGGAAATCGGATCGACGCCGCTAAAGGGTTCATCCATCAGCAAAAATTTCGGATTGGTAACGAGTGCGCGGGAAATTTCGAGCCGCCGCCGTTCGCCGCCGCTAAGGGTGTAAGCTTTTTGGCGTGCGAGATGGGTGAGGTTTAGTTCCTCTAAGTGACGCTCGATCACGGCTTTTCGCTCGGTCCGGCTGATCGGGAGAGTTTCGGCGATCGCCCGGATATTTTCCTCGACGGTCAATTTTCGGAAAACGCTCGCCTCCTGCGGAAGATAACCGATGCCGCGTCGGGCCCGTTTGTACATCGGCAGGCGGGTGATCTCGTTCTCATCGAGAAGGACTTTTCCGCGCGTGGCGGGAACGAGTCCGACGATCATGTAAAAAGTTGTCGTTTTGCCCGCTCCGTTCGGTCCGAGAAGACCGACAATTTCGCCGGCCTTGACTTCGATGTTCACGCCGTTGACGACTGCCCGTTTGCCGTAAACTTTTACGAGGTCATGCGTAACGATCCGGCTCGTTTGCAAAGAGCCAGGCATCTCGTCGGCGGATGGAAGGTTCTCAGTTTCGTTCGGCATCGCTGTTTCTAAAAGGATCGCCCGAACCGAGCGGAGGAACGGATGGCAATTCGACCCGCGGACGTTGTTTTAAATCGCTCTCGACGATCGCTTCTCCTTCACCTTGAAGAAAAGTGATCCGGGCTCCGCTGACGCGACCATCTTCGTTTCGCAAAACAGGATTTTCGGTTAAAACAACTCTTCCTTCGCGTGGAAAGACCTCGGCCCGTCCGGAAGTTGCTTCCCGATCGCCTTGCACGACCCGAACATTTCCGATCGCGTAAATCCGTTGGATCCGTCCGAGTTCCTCTTCGATCGGATCCTCATTCTTTGATTTTTCCGAATCGGCTTTTTCGCGAGCGGCTTTTTCGTTCACGTCGAGCCGTCCGGCGAAGACTTCCAGCCGATCGCAGTAGACGGTCATATCGGTCGTCGTGATCGAAACATTTTCCGAAAAGATGAATTGGGTTTCATCGTCGAGAGTCGTCATTTTCAGATGATCGCTTTCGATAACGGTGGGAGAATTCTCGTCAGCCGGAAGTTCGTCCACCGCAACGGCTTCAGAAGATGCCGATTCTTCTGCAGGAGCCGGATCCGTCTCCTCGGAAGTCGGCGAGTCAGCTGGCGCAGCCGCCAGAAGAGTTGAGAAAAAGAGGAGGCCGAAGACCGATAAAATTTGATTCGAAAGCGTCATTGAAGGATGCCGGATAGATTTTCAGAAAACGTCACTTTCACGCTGCCGTCAATCTCGACGCTTTTTTCCTCGCCGATCCAGCGCCAATTTTTGCCGGTTGCGAAAAAGTTATCGCCCTCGACGGTGATGGTTTCGTTTCCAATGATTTCATTTGATTCAATAAGGAAAACTGCCTGCGGACTGATGATGAGCGTTTCGACTCGGCCCGGCTGAAGCTCGTCGTAAACCGAGAGGCGCATTCCGGCGAGATCGATCTGCTCTTCCTTCATAAAACGGGCTTCCTCACCGCGGAGATCCCAGTCGAGAAAACCGTCGTCACCGAACATCGGCAGGCGGAAATTCGAAACCGGCGCATCGGGCATCAGCTGTGCGGTGGCGATTAAAACAGCTGTTATCCAGCCGGTAATGGCTGCGGTCGGCGCGCTGAAACCTGATTTGCGGAAGAAACCGATCATCGTATTCGAAGAAATGTCTACGACATTCGCGCTGCAAGGATGTGATTGCAAATTTCGCGGACGGCACCCGCACCTCCGCTCTGTTGGGTAATATAATCGGCGGTTGCGATCACTTCCGGCATGGCATTTGGAACGGCGACGGCAATTCCTGCCCATTCGAGCGCCTTCAGATCGACCAGATCGTCGCCCATGTAGCAGACATTTTTTGCGGGGATTTCCAGTTTTGTGGCGAGTTCTTCGAGAATTTCCTGTTTTTCCCGCGATCCTTGAAAAAGGTGTGGGATTTCAAGTTCGGTCGCACGGACGGAAGTTGCTTTGGAAATACGTCCCGATATCCAGGCGACCTCGTAACCGGAGAGAAGAAGGGAGCGGAGGCCGAGACCGTCGAGAATGGAGAAAACCTTGCTTTCGACGCCGTTGCTGAAGACGGTGACTTTTCCGTCGGTCAGGACCCCGTCGACATCCATGGCAAAAAGTTTTATGTCAGCCCAGCGGGCCGGATCGAAAGATTTCATGTTAAAAAGCGGAGAAAATGAGCGCCGGTTTTCGTCATTAACGATGAGCCGTAACTTTTTCCCGTCAAGAACGACTCCCAACCGTTCGATCGTCTTTGCGATCTCAAAATGTGAGTTTCAAATAAGCTTCCGTCAGTCGGCGGAAGATCGGATTTTTCTTGGAATCGTTTTGCCAAAAGAGAAATCCCTTTTCGTCGAAGATCCGCGCAACCGGAGTGAGGCCCCTGACTGAATTGGTTGTGAAAACGGCGTCG
>DATGSL010000195.1:0-7367 GCA_035302665.1 Opitutales bacterium
AAAGGACACCCGGAGGCCCAGCTGCTTCTTGGTGATATTTACCGCGACGGCGAAATCATTCTCGCAGATCCAATCGAAGCGGTAAAATGGTACAACCTCTCCGCAAACAACGGTTCGAGCAAAGCGACAACAGCACTGCAAAAGCTGACCGCGAACCTTTCGCAGGAGGAACTCGACGACGTTCAACGCAGAATTCAACTCTACAGCCGGGAAACCGGCGGTTGACGCGTCGAATAGTAAAAATCGCTTCAGAAAAGCCCCGATTCCCTACCCAGTTCCCCGGCTTCGCGACGACTCTTTTCAAAAAGGGGCGCCTGTAAAAACAAGCGCCCCTTCCAGTAGTCGTAATGAAGCGAAACGACCTGTGTTCTTTCCTGCGTTCCCAGCAGCACGATCACCACATCGTATACCACTGCGCTCGGAAAAACTCTGTAACCTTCCTCCCTCAATGATCACAGGTCGGCCTCGACTACTTCCTCGGCGTTTCGGCGCAAATTTGAATGAGTCCACACATGAATGACTCTGCGAAAGAGCGATAGACTGCGTTGAGAGCTTTGTCAAGAACTACAAATACGCCTTCAAGCCATAAAGTGTGACCAGAAGTGCGGGACATTGCCGGACTCGTTCCGGTTGGCCGCGCACCGGATCGACGCGCATAAATGGTTCACGCTGAGGCCAAAACAAATTCGGCTGACCACCCTTAACAAGGCAAAAGAAGGGCCGAACAATCGCGAGCCGGACGCAGTGCGACGGCTCCATGATCCGGCTGATGCTCCCTAAATCGCCCGATCGGCGGAAGCCTCCCTTTGGCGTTGTTTAATCGCAGAACTGACCATTACCAACTCTCCCACATTTTCCGCTGTCAGCAATCCGACTGGATCGCCTTCGGCATTGACGACCGGCATCACGCTCAACCTTCCTTGAGACATCATTTGAAACACCTCTTCAAGAGCAGCCGTCTCTTCAACCGTCGGATAATCAGCCTGCATCGCGGTTCCAACCAATGCACTCCGCCCTCGTTCCGCCAAAGCTTCCACAAGATTGCTCCGCGTAAGGAGACCGACAATACGACCGTCCCGCCAAACCGGAAACTCATGCTGCGATCCCGCTAATAATTCCCGAACCGCCACATCCAACGTATCATCCTCCGACAAACAGCGAAATCGGCTCATCATCGCATCCTTGACCAAAAGACCGCGAATCACAGCCGTCATATGAGTCGAATGATTTTCAGCTTGCGCGCCAAAATAGACAAAAACAGCGATCAAAATCAAAAATGGATTGAGCACCAGCAAACCGATAAAACCGAATAGAAATGCCATACCTTGCCCGACTCTCGAAGCAACTTCCGTCGCGCGGACAAAATCGAGGCGGTGTGCCAAAATCGACCGCAATACCCGACCTCCATCCATCGGGAAAGCCGGCAACAAATTGAAAGCGACGATGAAAAGGTTAAACCACATCAACCGCAGCAGAAAATCGGCCCAATTCCCCCCGATCCATTCAATCGCCGCAAATGGTTTCAGTCCGCCGAACAGCCAAAGAAATCCGTACAGAATGCCAAAGATGAGAACGTTCACCGCAGGGCCCGCGATGGCAACCCGCAATTCCTCCTGCGGTTTCTCCGGCATCCGCTCCAAACGAGCAACACCACCGATCGGGAGCAACGTGATATCGCGCGTTCCGATTCCATACCGCCGCGCGGTCAAGGCATGGCCGAGTTCGTGCAACACAATGCAGCCGAAAATCGCAAAAACAAAAAGAACGCCATCCGCGACCACCGGCAAGTCATGGCCTTGGAAGAGCAATACTGACACAATCCATGCGATAATTAAAACGAAACTCCAATGCATGAAGATTCCGATGCCAGCGATTGAGCCGAGTCTTAAGGACCATTTCATTCTTCTTACCTTTCAAAAACAGTAAGTCACACCCACGTTCAAAGTCCAATCGTATCCATTTACCCGTTCACTTACAACCGGGAAAAAACGCCAGAAATCCGAAACGGGAAAACTCAAGAGTTTCATGAAAATTACCGAACCATTGAAATCGTGCCCCAGACAACTGGAACTCAATAGCTTTCGTCAACAAAGCAGGTTCAAAGCTTAAAAAAATCGCATTTTACGGTTGCGATTCATTCGTCCGTTTCCACAATCGCCTAACTTCTTACAAAGCCAACCCGTCGTTCCCTTCCAATTGGACGCCGATGCCGTCCTCGCGGGAACTCCAGACCACTTGCGGAGTTATTTTCGTTTCATTTTTAAAGTAACAAACATTCAAAAGGTCTTTCTCCTCATTGGCATTTTCACTTTTGCCAATCTTGTCAGCTCAGCGACCGCTCATGGGGTGCGTTTCCTGAACAATGCGCACGAAACCATCGACCTTCCCTACCTCACACTGAGATGGGAGCCATTTGACGAAGACCTCGTCGAGACGCAGCTTCTCTTTGAAATCGAACGGGCCGAGTCGCCCGATTTCACCGATGCCGTTACTTATTACCGCGGCCCCGACCGTGCCTCTTTTGTCGCCGGACTCGCCGAGGGAGAATATTTTTTCCGAATTCGTTCATTCGAGCCTGACCAAACCCCGGGCGAATGGAACGACTCGCTCCGTGTAACCGTTCAATATAAATCGCTGGCTCTAGCATTTCTCCTTTTTGGAATCGGTGCCGTGGTATCGATTGCGACAATTGTGCTGGTCGCTGCGGGCGACCGCGAAACACGTCGAGAAACGGCCCAAAACGCCTGAGTGGCGTAATTTCGTTATGGATTATCAATCAGCAATTCTGCCGGCTAACATTGGCTGGATATTGCTCGCTTTTTTCAGCGTTGTCTGGGTGATCCTCGGACTTTACTGGGGCAAAAAAAGCAAAGATCTTGCCGGATACATGGTTGCCGGCCGAAACGTCGGCTTGGCGCTCGGTACGGCGACGGCGATGGCGACCTGGGTCACTTCAAACACCGTCATGCTCGCGCCGCAATTTGCCATCCAGTTCGGGATCTGGGGAATGCTCGCCTACAGTACCGCATCCTTCGGGCTTTTCCTGTTTGCTCCAATGGCACGACGAATCCGCCACTTGATGCCAAACGGATACACAAGCGGCGATTTTATCCGCCTCCGCTACGGAAGGGCGACTTGGGGTGTTTTTCTGGTCGTTACGATTTTTTATAGCCTGACCTGGCTGATCAGCATGGCAATGGCCGGAGGCATCGTTTTAACGACGATCGCGGGAATCCCTTACCTGTACGGCATGAGCATCATTCTGCTGGTTTGCGTCATTTACACGCTTTTTGGCGGTCTCTACGCGGTGATCGGCACCGACTTTATCCAAAGCCTCCTCATTTTGCTCGGTGTTGTTGTCGTCGGTACTGCCATGCTCGTGAAGCTGGACCTTTCCAATGTTTACCATACAATCGCCACTGAACAACCGGCGTTACTCAACGTTCTCCTGCCCGCCTCGCTGATGGTGGTTTTTAACAATCTCCTCTTCGGTTTCGGAGAGATTTTCCACAATAATGTCTGGTGGAGCCGTGCCTTTGCCATGCGCAAGGGTGTCGGAACCAAAGCTTATTTGCTCGCCGGTTTTTGCTGGCTGCCCATCCCGGTTGCCGCCGGATTTTTCTCCTTCGGCACCAATTTGCTCGGAATCAACGTCGTCAGTCCCGACATGGTCGGTCCCCTGATCGCCACGCAAGTTCTCGGTTTCTTCGGCGCGATCGTGATCTTTATTGTCGTTTTCTCCTCCCTGGCTTCGAGCATCGATAGCCTGCTGGCGGCAACCTCAGATATCCTCACCGAAGATATCTTTCACAAGATCTTCTATCCGAACGCATCAGCAGTCACATTGCGGAAAGCTGCCGCTCTCTTTGTCATCGTGCTCGGATTATTCGCCTGGATGGCAAGCCTTCCCAGGATTGGGACACTGATGGATGTTCTCCTTTTTGCCGGTCCGATGGTCGCAAGCACCATCTGGCCGATCGCCGCCGGTCTTTATTGGAAAAAAACCAATCGGTTCGGAGCACTTCTGGCGCTTGTCATTGGATCAGTCGGCGGATTGGTCGCCTATTTTCTCATCGGCTCTTTTGTCGCAGCCCTGATCGGAGCCACCCTCTCGATGCTCACCGTCCTTTTATCAACCTGGATCGCCCCGCAAGATTTTAACTGGGAACAACTGAACGAAAAACCTGTAAGACAATCGGCCTCCTCATGATTCTTTTTCCAAAACTCTTCGTTCAGGTGATGATTGTGGGTTCCATTATTCTCACCGGACTCGCGTTTATCCTTCTAATCGTGCTTCTCGCTTTCGATTTTAAGAACAAAAATATATGGTAAGATGTTGAAAGATCTAAAACCCAATCAGAACACGAAGGCAATCGAGCCGCCAAGCGATGCGAAAACCCTTCGGCCCGATCCACATCATCTTTTCAATGAAAAGAATATCGACCGCGCTGTGCTCAAAGACATGGCCGGGCGATCGGTGATCTCGACGAAGGATTTCACGAAAAAACAGGTCATCGAAATCTGTAAATTCGCCGCACTGCTCGAAACAACCGAAATCTCCTCTCATCACCCGCTCGACGGAAAAATCGTCATCACGGCCTTTTTCGAACCGAGCACGCGCACACGCACATCCTTCGAAAGCGCGATCCTCCGCCTGGACGGCAAGGTGATCTCCATTCCCGATGAGCAGATCACCGGCGTCGCCAAAGGAGAATCGCTCGCCGACATCGGCGAAATGTTCAACGCCTACGGCGACCTCGTAATCATGCGCCACAAGGAAACCGATTCGGTCGAGCGAATTCAGCAAAACCTTCGGGTTCCTTTAATCAACGCCGGAAATGGCTCCGGAGAACACCCGACACAGGCATTGGCCGATTGGTATGCCCTTTTAAAATGGAACCCTCTCCTCGCCTCCTCCGAAGTGAAGGACAAACCGCGCCTCCACCTCGGAATCATGGGAACACCGGGTAACATGCGGGCCGTCAAAAGCTTCCTGCTGATGTCGCTCCTCTTTAAAGAGAATTTCCGCCGCGTCACGGTCATCTCCGAAATGGCCGATCCACTCGGCCCGGAACTCGAGGAAGAAATCCGTAAAGCCGGCATCGAAGTAAAAGTTCAAAGCGATCTGCAAAGCGTCGTTTCCGATCTCGATGTCATTTACATGAACTCGATCGCACTCCTCGGCGATAGCTACAAAACGATGGACAGCCGCTACAAGCTCGACGCGAAAACAAAGCTCAAGCCGGATGCCGTCATTATGCATCCACTAGCGCGCCAGAAAGAACTCGCCAAGTCCTTCGACAAAACCAAACACAATCTTTATTTCTCCCAGGCACACGGCGCCGTCTTTGTCCGTCAGGCGCTTCTGATCAGTCTGCTCGACCGATTGGACACGTTGCCTGAAAACATGCCCCTGAAATAATCTCAACTTTTTCTTTATTATGGGTGGTATAGCCGGCTTTTGGAAAGCATCCGGACTCACTGAAAACGATTCCCAACATCTCGACCACATGCTCCATCGGATCCGTCACCGCGGGCCCGATGGCAGCGGTTCCCACATCAATCGCAAGCAAGGTCTTGCCTTCGGCCAGGTCCGCCTCGCGATCAATGATCTGCAAAAAGATGCGAAACCGCTCTCGATCGATGGACAGGAACTGATCCTCAGCGCAAATACTTCGTTTTATAACTTTAAAACAATCCGCGCCGAGCTGATCGCTGAAGGCAATCGTTTCACAAGTAAAACCGACAGCGAAATCGCGCTCCACCTGTACCGAAAATATGGGCTCGATTTTCTTTCCAAACTGCGCGGCGAATTTGCCTTTTCCCTCTACGACGCAGCCGAGGACCGCTTGCTCCTCGTCCGGGATCGGTTCGGAATCAAACCGCTTTTCTATCATGTCCGCGACGGTGCTGTTTATTACGCCTCCGAGGTCAAAGCCCTCCTTGCACATCCCGATATTCCGGTAAAAATCGATTCCCGCGCTGCTCTCCATCAGTTGATGCAGACCATGCTTCCCGCAACGAGCGCCTTCGAAGGAATCCGCGCCGTCAAACCGGGACATTTTCTCAGCATCCGCCGACGCGGAGAGCAATTTGACGTCTCCGAAGAGCGTTATTGGGATCTCGATTTTCCAAAACGAAAGGATCGCGATTCGTCCATTTCCCCTGGTGAACATGTAGACGCCATCCGCCAAAAACTCGTCGAATCGGTCGTTCTTCGCCTCGATGCCGATGCACCGATCGGCTGCTATCTCTCCGGCGGCATCGACAGCTGCTCGATCCTCGGCCTCGCCAGTGCAGCCAGACAGGAGCGAGTCAAAGCCTTCACCATCGCCTTCGACAGCACCGATTACGACGAATCAAAAATTGCGGTCGAAATGGGCGAAAGCGTCAACGCCGACCAGGAAATGATTCACCTGAAGGCCGACGATCTCTACGGCAGCAATTACATCCGAACGATGTGGCATGCCGAACGAACTTTTTACAACACTCTCGGCGTTGCAAAATGGTGCATGAGCCGTCACGTCGTTAAAGGAGGTCACAAAGCCGTCCTGACCGGCGAAGGAGCCGACGAGCTCTTCGGCGGCTATCCCTCCTTCAAACGCGACATGTTCCTCCACGGCCTTAAAGACGAACCCGAAGAGGTCGTCCGCACGTTCCGGGAAGCGATGGATCGCTCCAACAAGCTTTTCAGCGGTGCGATTCTTGCCGAGGAACAACTTGCGCATCCCGCTTTTAACGAAATCTGCGGATTTACGCCGTCGTGGATTCAGCCGTGGATGGCTACCCTCGAAATCGCACGCCCGCTTCTCGCGGCGAACATCCGCGACGAACTCGCCGACTACGATCCGATTCGCGAGATTGCCAAAACCTTTGACACCTCGATGATCGACGGGCGCCATCCGCTCGACATCGCTCAATATACCTGGAGCAAAACAATGCTCGAAGGCCAAATTCTCAACTGGGGCGGCGACCGCGTCGATATGGCAAATGCGATGGAATCCCGACCAGCCTTCCTCGACCACCATCTCGTCGAACGGGCTCTGCTCGTGCCTCCATCCCTTCGGATCCGCGGCAATATCGAAAAATGGGTTCTGCGCGAAGCGATGCGCGGCGTTCTTCCCGAGATTCTCTACAAACGGGAGAAATTTGCTTTCATGGCGCCTCCCGGACACACCGAAAGGAAAAAACAGATCGCCCTGCAAAAATTGATCGATCACTATCTGGAACCAAGCCGCGTGGCGGAAGCCGGTTTGCTTGATCCCGAACGGATCACGCAATTCCTCCACGATTACGAAAAAGACACCGACTCGGTTTCCCTGACCCGCAAAGATGCGCTTCTGAATCACTTGCTCGGCCTGCAAATC
>DATGSL010000196.1:0-15775 GCA_035302665.1 Opitutales bacterium
CGGTCTTTTTATGGTAATGCTAATCATGGCGCCGGGAGAATTCGGACGGCGCTCGATCGCCCGATAGTTTTTGCCAACCTCACCGGAATAAGGTGTAAAAACTTCCTTCACCGCCGGATGCTTTCTTAGAAACGCCGCCAACTTCAACGCATTTGAATTGATCGCATCGACAACAGTCTCGTAATCGTCGATTTCGGCTGCAAGGCGCTCCAGGTCAGCTCGGTAAGGCGGCACGAGCCATTCGCTTTTCTGAAGATTCAGTTGATCCGCCCATTTCGAATCGCGGTTTAGGATGGCGGCGCCGAGCATGACATCGCCTTGATTGGCGGCATATTTTGTCAGGCTGTTGACGGCGACATCGCACCATGGAAGGACATCGATATTATGGGGAGTTGCGAGAGTCGGATCGATGATCAGCGGTAAATCGTGCTGTGCGGTCAACTTCCGCAAGCGCGGAAGATCAGGGGTTTCGAGAAGCGGATTTGTCGGAGCCTCCGTAACAACCCCGGCGACGCGGTGGCCGTTTTCGTTCAAAAACTTTTCGAGCCGGTCGAGATCGAGGACGTCGGGAAAATAGACGCGATTTCCCGCAGTGAGTTTCGTCAGAATTTCGATCGTGTCGAGATAGAGCCAGCCGAGCTGGATCCAGATCTTGCGGCCTTTTTTCTGTTGGATCGCGTCGAGTTCGCGGAAGACCAAGTAGACGGCATTCATGCCGCTATTGGCGAGAACAACATCCTCCGCGGCCGAGCCGAAGAGGTTTCCGATCTTGGAGCGAACTTTTGTTTCTGCGATATCGGGAGATTCCCGTTCCTCTTTTTGGGCCTCGCTGAGCAATCCGTGTTCGAGAAGATAATTCTCCGCAAGTCGCGAGCTGATATTCGCCCCGACATGTTGAATAAAGCTTCTTGCGCGCGAAAATCCGGGCGAGGATTCGGAGAAATGAAGGGCCGCCAAACCATCCGATTCGATGATGGCGGCTTCAGGGTCGGCCGCCTGTTGCTGAGCTTCGCGGAGAATCGTCGGCGATGTGGAAAAGATCAGTTCCCGTCCGGCCAATCCAAAACGTTTTTTCCAATGGTCCGCGATTTTTCGGATATAAAAATGAGTGACGAATCGCGGATATCCGGTCGGCATTTCGTTCAATGTTTCCGGATCTTTTTCTTCATATCCGATCACATCCCGCATCGTTGGCAGGCTGCAAGTGACGGCGTGGACACTGAGCGGAATGCGGGTGCCCAGCGGCAACGAACAAAGCGAGCCGGACGGAAGCGAAGGAAGTTTAGACATTTCAGACGAGTGAAAAGATGAACCGGAAATTCAGCCTGAAACCGGCGTTAGCGTCAATTGGAAACCGTTTGGCGAAAATGGTGCAAATTGCCCGGCGAGGGTCTTTCAGTTTCGACAATTTTTTAAAATGTCGTAATCGTTTTTTCATCACCCGATTAAAAATGACTCCGTATCCCATAATAACCCGACGCGAATTTATTCTCGGTTCAGCCGGATTGCTTCTCAGTGCTTCTTTTGCCCGTGCATCGGAGCCGCGCGAGAAGGAGCAACCGGAGCCGATCATCGATATTCATCAACATTCACCGTATAGCGGGCGGACCGGCGCGGAGATGATTGCTCATCAGCGACGGATCGGGGTGACGACGACGATTTTGCTTCCGGCCGGTTCGGTTGTCGATCGTCGGACGACGCATGGCGGAAATTCGAATGGGCTCGCGGCCGGTGTCGGTGGGAATGAAACCGCGCTTGAAATTGTCCGGGAACATCCGGGCGAATTCTATTTTTTTGCAAATGAGGTTCCGGATCTTCCGAATGCCCGGGAGGAGATCGAGAAATATCTCAAACTTGGAGCGATTGGGATCGGCGAGCAAAAGTTCGGTGTCGATAGCGATTCGAAGGAGATCGAATCGATCGCTGAAATTGCCCGCGATTATGGAGTGCCGGTTTTGCTCCATTTTCAGGAGGGACGTTACAACAGCGGCCTTGAGCGATTTCACAAAATCCTCGAAAAATTTCCGGACGTAAATTTCCTCGGTCACGCACAGACGTGGTGGGGCCATATCGACAAAGAGCATGACCCGAAGGTTTTGTATCCGAAGGGACCGGTCGTTCCGGGCGGGCTTACCGACAGGCTTTTGAGCGATTATCCGAATATGTTCGCCGATCAATCAGCCGGATCCGGGTTGAATGCTCTTTTACGTGACGAAGATCATGCGCGCTGGTTTCTCGAAAAGCATCAGGATAAGATTCTTTTCGGAACGGACTGTTCCGACGCGGTCGGTGCAGGTGCGCAGTGTCAGGGCGCTCAGACGCTGGCCGCGATTAAAAGACTGGCTCCCGACAAGGCCGCCGAGCGAAAAATCCTCTACGAAAATGCGAAAGCTCTTTTGAAAATCTGATTTTAAGCGAGGAGTTTAAAATCAGCTAAAGGCTCAGCTTTATTTCGAATAAACCTTGTTCGGATCGAAGGCTTGTTCCGTGATCGTGCGTTCGAGTTCGAAGGTCTCGTTGTCGGCAACTTTCCGATAAAAACAAGAGCGGAAGCCGTTGTGGCAACATCCTTCGCCGGTCACTTCGACTTTGATCATGATGACGTCCTGATCGCAGTCGACGTAGATATCCTGAACCTTTTGGACGAGTCCGGATTGCTCGCCTTTTATCCAAAGTTTGTTGCGGGAGCGGCTCCAGTAGCTGGCTTTGCGCGTTTGAATCGTGAGTTTCAGAGACTCGGCGTTCATGTAGGCAAACATCAAAATTTCGCCCGTTTTGGCATCTGTCGTGATGCATGGGATCAGTCCGTCCGCATCAAATTTCGGTTGGAGGACGGAGCCGAGTTCGATCTCTTCTTTTTCGCCGCGCGGAGCAAAGATTTCCTGTTTCATAGAAGAGGATAGCTTGAGAAGTACGGGCGGAAGGGCAAAAAGATTTTCTTCGAATTCGCGGTCTGGATGGCCGAACGACTGTTTTTAGGAGTGGGATAAAAAAAAGGACTTCCACCCGAAGCGGATGGAAGTCCTGTAAATCGATTGCGATTAGAAGGACCAGTTAACGAAGGGGAAGCCGGTCGCTAGTTTTTGTGGGAAATCGGAAAACCATGGGTTGTTGAGCGCGACGTTGATCAAGCCGAGCTGAACGCCTTGGAGGTTTTCGGTGTAATTAACGAATCCGAGCTGGAGGCCTTTGGTTTGGTTGCCAACATTGATAAATCCGGACTGAAGGCCGACGAAAGAGCCAGTGTTTACATTGACGAGGCCGGCTTGCCATCCGACAACATCACCGCTTGAGTAAGCGACGAAATTGCCCCAGATGACACCTGTGTAATCTTCAGCGTAGGTGCCGAGGAAGGAGAGGGAAAGGCCGCTGCTTTCGCCGACGAGGCCGTTGACAAAGCCGAGGCTGAGGCCGTTGACCTGGTTTTCTCCCCAGATGTTCAGGGCGACGCCGCGCACATTTTCGCCGCGCGGGACGATGGCAACATCAGGAACGAGGGAAGCTTGGAAGCTGCTTTGTGCGGCTGCCACATGGACTCCGAGGAGGAGAGAGATGATAAGTACGGTTTTTTTCATAATGGTTCTGAATTGGGTTTCGTCAGTCCTTTATCAATTGAGAAGACATCGGAGACGTACTTAGAAAAACGAATAACCTGTTGTCAGTCAATTTGATTTTCTTGGAAGACGATCGATTGTATTCAGAAGCGGAACTGCTGGTCGACGGTCGAAAACCAGGTCTATTTGCCGAAGTCGTCGAGGCCTGAAAAGTCTCAAGCGGTGCTTTTGTCGTTGACGACGTGGATCGGTTCTCCGCGCAGGAAGGCGGCGATATTATCCGCTGTGATTTGCATCAACCGTTTCCGGGCTTCGGTGCTGGCCCAAGCGATGTGAGGAGTGATGATGCAGTTGCGGCATTGATAGAGCGGGTTTTTGTCGCTCATCGGTTCGACGGAGATAACATCGAGTCCTGCGCCGGCGATTTTTCCTTCGTTGAGTGCCGCCGCGAGATCCGGCTCGGAAACGAGGCCGCCGCGGGCGGTGTTGATGAGGTAGGCCGATGGTTTCATCTGGCTGAGAAAAGCGCGGTCGATGATGCCCGTTGTTTCGGGAGTTTGTGGAACATGAAGCGAGAGGACGTCCGACTCCTGGGCGAGTTCCTCAATCGAAACCCATTTTACAGCAAGATCGGTCTCCCTGCGCGTCCGGCTGGAAACGAGGATCTTCATTCCGAGTGCCTGTCCGATCCGTGCTAAAGCCTGACCGGTCGCGCCGAAACCGAAAATGCCGAGCGTTTTTCCGTCGAGTTCCGTCAAGGGAGCGTGCCAATAAGCAAAATCGGGACTGCGAATCCAGTCGCCGTTGTGAACCGAAGTGCTGTGTCTGGCCACGTGGTTTGTCAGCTCAAGGAGAAGCGCAAAGGCGTGTTGCGCGACCGACGAGGTGCTGTAGCCGGGAACATTCGATACGGGAATATCGCGTTCGCGCGCGGCGTCGATATCGACGATGTTGTAGCCGGTAGCTGTGATTGCGATAAATCGGAGCCGTTTGAGCGAATGAATCATTTTCGCATTCAAGGGCACTTTGTTCGTGATCAAAATCTCTGCTCCGTCGGCGCGGGAAAAGATGTCGGTCGCCTCGGTGCGCGGGTAAGCGACGAATTCGCCAAGTTCTTTGACAGGATCCCATGGGTTATCTCCCGGGTTGAGTGTATGCCCATCAAGTGCAACAATTTTCATTTCTCCATTGTTAATAAAATCAGCATCTTTTTCAATCCCAGAGAATAAGAAACGTTGCGCTTCCGGCCTTGCTGCGATTTCATCTGTCTTGCGATGATCATTACGCGGGTGAAAGCGTTGAATTGGCGAAACCTTCGGAAGGTAAGTGTTCCGTTCGAGCGAAGGGTTTTTGCTGTTGGTCCGAATGCAGGAGGAAAATCCAACTTTCTGGACATCTTTCGTTTTTTGCGCGAGATCGCGGTTCGCGGCGGCGGTCTTTATTCTGCGGTGCAGAAACGGGGCGGAGTTGGCAGTCTGCAATGTCGCGCAGGAGTTGAGGATGGCTTTGAGATCGCCGTTACATTGGGAGACGAAAATCGCCCCGATCTTTGGGCATATGAAATTGGCGTTCAGCGCTGCGGCTCAGGGAGGAAGTACCCGATTTTGAAATATGAGCGGGTCTTTAAAAATGGGGAAAAGATCGTCGACCGGCCCGACGAGCTCGATCGCAGCGATCCGATTCGTTTGGAGCAGACTTTTTTGGAAAATGGAACTGCGAACGCGGCTTTCCGGCCGTTAGTAACCTTTTTTGCTGAAATGGTTTGCCACAGCTGGGCCCCGTCCGGAATGGGCGCATATCCGTGGATGGGTGATTTGGCCGAATTTTTCGGGAATGAACCGGCGCGGGCATTTTTGCGCGATATCATGGCGGTGCCGGAGACGGTGCGAAGGAATCGGATCGAGAAAATCGAAGCGGTGTTGCAGCTGGTCGTTCCGCAATTCAAGCGATTGAATTTGGCAGAATTGAATGGAAATCGAGTTCGCTTGGAAACGATGTTCGAGCATTGGCGGCCGGGAGAAAAATTGCCGCAGGAACAGTTTTCCGAGGGGACATTGCGTCTGATCAGTATCTTGTGGGCGCTTTTGTCGAGCGAATCGGTTTTGCTTTTGGAGGAGCCGGAACTTTCGCTCCATCCGTCGGTTGTCCGCCACTTGCCGGGCCTGATTTATAGGCTGAAGCGGAAACAACCGGGCCAGACAATTCTGACAACCCACAGTCCGGAACTTCTTGCCGACGAGGGAATCGACGCGCAGGAAGTTGTTCTCTTTTTGCCCGATGAGGAAGGTGGAGCCTCGATCATGCCGGCATCGGAGTTGCGGGAAGCGCAGGCGTTGATCGATGCCGGATTGAGCGTTGGGGAAGTAGTCTTGCCGCGCAGTCAGGCGTCCCGGGTGGAGGAGCTCGGTTTTTATCAATGATCCGGCCAATCCCAATCGTGCTGGTTGTCGAGGATATCTTGAGCGAAGCGCTTATGCGCCGAATGCTCCGGCATTTTCCCGGAAAATTTCAACTCCGCGCAACTCTTGGAAAGGAAGGCTTCGGCTTTATTCAGAAAAACATGCGGGCTTTCAATCAGGCGGCCGCGACAACCGGATTCGTGGTGTTGACCGATCTCGATAATCAGATTTCACCGCAGGCTCTTCTTCAATCGTGGTTCTCCGAGCCGCTTCATTCCAATCTGATTTTCCAAGTGGCCATTCGCGAGGCCGAGGCTTGGGTCTTTGCACACCGTGAGGCACTTGCCGAATATTTGGAGGTGCCGATCGATGCGATTCCCCGCGATTCCGAGACGGTTGTCGATCCGAAGAAGTTTGTCATTGAACTTGCGCGTGAGTCGGACTCCGAGGAAATCCGCGAAGCGATTGTTCCCGGTCCGGGCCGAAGAAGAAAGGTCGGTCCTGACTATAATGGTTGTCTGCTCCGTTTTGTTTACCGGAAATGGGAGCCGGAAGAAGCGCGGAAACGTTCCAAGAGCCTTCACCGAGCACTTTTGACACTTGAAAGATATGTTTTTTATCCTCCTGAGGAAGATGCGGTCGCCAGCGGAATTGCCGAACACGATTCGCCGGAAGGACTCTCTCCTTTCAAAAGAAATTGAGAGACCCCGTGCGAAACGAGTTTTTTCGGTTACAGTCGGTTAACCTTTGAAAAGGGAAGTGCCACGAAATGATGAATGCGGTTGTGTCAGATCTGAAAACAATTTTCAGCCTCGACGACGATGAAAATGATAGCCTCTTGTTAGAATCAGCCCTGAAGGCGGCCGGTTTTAACGGAATGCTTGAATTCGCCTCGGACGTTCAGGACGCAATCGAGTTTCTGAGTTCCGAACGGGTGTCGGTGCCTGACTTGGTGCTGATTGATATCAATATGCCCCGGCAAAACGGATTTGAGTGCTTGAAGTGGCTTCGTTCGCACAAGGCTTTACAGAACGTTCCGGTCGCGATGTTTACGACTTCGAGCGATCCGGGCGAAATTGCAAAAGCCTACGAGTGCGGAGCCAACTGGTATCTGGTCAAGCCGCTTACCTACAACGAACTGGTCAGCCTGGCGCAAGCTCTGTGCGATTGCACCGAAATGTCTGCGGAAGCTCTCGAGCGCCTGGAGGCGCATCCGGCTTACCGACCGAGACCGGCGTGATCGGAAGCGAGAGGAAGGGCGAAATAAAAAGTCGCACCGATTCCGACTTTTCCTTCGCCCCAAACGCGGCCGCCGTGGCGGTGGATGATTCGCTGAACGTTCGCAAGTCCGATGCCTGAGCCATGAAATTCGTTGCCCAAGTGAAGCCGATGGAAAGCTTTGAAAAGTTTGTCGGCAAATTCCATTTTAAATCCGGCACCGTTGTCGCGGATAAAGATCGTTGCCTCGTCGCCGGCTAGCTGGGAACCGATTTCAATTTTCGTCGGATCAGCGTGCACCGAATATTTCAGCGCATTGGATAGGAGGTTTACCAGAACTTGGCGGAGCATCGCCGAGTCGCCGTTGACCGACGGCAACGGCGTGCGCTTCCAGAGAACTGTCCGATCCCGCCATTCCGGCTCCAGATCGTTGATCACTTCATCCAGAAGCGCTTCGAGATTCACCGGGGCCATTGTCATTTCCATTCGGCCGACCTTTGAAAAGGCGAGCAGATCATCGAGGAGCTGGTTCATTTTATCGGCCGATCCGGCGATCCGATCCAGAAAGAATTCCAGATCGGTTTCCGGCTCTTCCTGCAGGACATTAACAAAACCGGCAATATGCCGCAGCGGTGCCCGTAGATCGTGCGAAGCCGAATAGGCAAAGGCTTCCAATTCCTGATTGGCAATTTCGAGCTCTTTCGCCCGCGTGCGCAGACGGCGAGCGACGCGCGCGAGTTTTCTTTCGGCGAGACGGCGCAGCTGAATTTCTTCCTCAAGTTGTTGCCGCGTCTTGGCCAGTTTTAAAAAGGCGTTCACCTTGGCGCGGAGAATATCCGGCTCAAAAGGTTTTTCGAGAAAGTCGACCCCGCCAGCCGAATATCCTTCCAACTCCATCTCGCGATCGGACTTTGCGGTCGTAAAAATGATCGGAGTCGTTCGCGAGCGTTCGCGGGTGCGGATCAGGCGTGCCGTTTCAAAACCGGTCATGACCGGCATGTGAACGGCGAGCAAAATAAGAGCTACATCCTGGTGAAGCAGACGGCGCAACGCTTCGCTACCTGAGGAAGCCCGGAGAATGGTGCGGCACGGCGCTTCCAGAATCGCTTCGAGCGCGTCGAGATTGTCCAGCTGATTATCGACGATGAGGATAAACGGACTGTTTGTTTGCTGATCGATTTGATCGGTTCCTTCGGATTCAACTTTCACAATTTTATCAGCTCTATAAATAACATGCAATGGGGCAGGATTCACGGAATGGGCGGGAAAGTTCTTTTTGAGCGCGATTTTCGTCGAGTCCCCCGCCGTCAGTGCTGATTGGAAGGGAGCAGTTGCTTGGCTTCCATCAGGTTTCGAGTTGTTTCGAAACCATCGACTCATGGTTTTGGAAAGGTTTTGCGTTTAGACATGAATCACTTTGTCAGCCATGTCACAGGGACAAAAAAGCATCGATTCTAAGGTTTTCCTTGATGCGCGAATGAGTTGAAAATCTGAAAGAGGCTACCCGTTTCACGTTTTAGTTCCCATAAGGGAAACCCTGATTTTTCGGAAAAAAGCGGCCGGATCTTTTAGTTGAGAGACGATGTTTAAGATCGTTGCCGTATTTGGCCGATCACTTCGGGAACTTGATCTTATTTGGGCAATAGGTAAGAATGGTGCTATGAGAGCTTACCAAATTCTTTCCGATACCGGTCTCGACGGTTTGAAGCAGGTCGATCTTCCGGAGCCGACTCTAAAACCCGATCAGGTCCGGGTTCGCGTGCGGGCCGTATCGCTCAACTACCGCGATCACTTGATTGTCAGCGGCAACTACCGGAGCGGAGGGAAATTGCCTTTGATCCCGCTTTCCGATGGTGCCGGAGAGGTTTTGGAGGTAGGCGAAAATGTAACCGAGTGGAAAGTCGGCGACCGGGTGGCCGGTTGTTTTTTCCAAGATTGGGAAAGCGGTTCGTATCTGTCGACGGTCGGCGAATCGGCGCTAGGAGGAGCGATCGATGGCATGTTTGCTGAGCAAGTCGTGCTCCATGAGCGCGGATTGGTAGCTGTTCCGGACCATTTAAATTATGAAGAGGCTGCGACTCTTCCGTGCGCGGCCTTAACCGCCTGGCATGCACTCGTCACCAAAGGTCGCGTCAACGCCGACGAAACCGTTTTGCTTCTCGGAACGGGGGGAGTTTCGGTTTTCGGTCTCCTTTTTGCGAAAATGCATGGAGCCCGCGCGATCATTACTTCGAGCAGCGACGAAAAACTCGAACGGGCCAAACAGCTCGGGGCCGATCACTGCATCAATTACCGGAGTCATCCGGATTGGGAAAAAGAAGTTTTGAAGGTGACCGATGGCGAAGGAGTGCATCACGCGCTCGAAGTCGGCGGTCAGGATACCTTCCCGAAGACTCTTCAATCGCTCGGTCCGAACGGCCGCATGAGCATCATCGGCGGAGTAAGCGGTTTTTCAGGTGCGTTCGACTTCGGGGAAATGATCGCCCGCATGGGAGTGATCCAAGGAATATTTGTCGGAAGCCGCGAAATGTTCGCCGCAATGAATCGCGCGATTAGCCGAAACAAATTGAAGCCGTGGGTCGACCGCGTTTTTCCATTTGAAGAAGCGGCGGAGGCCTATCGACATCTCGAATCGGGTGCGCATTTTGGCAAAATCGTCATCGCACTCCCGTAGTCGACCTCTCTTCTTGAGGGCCCATTTTTCGACCGTTAGACCGGAATTCCGATGGCACTGAAATTAAAGAAACGAAGCTACCAGGAGTTCTTCGGATCGTGGTTCAAGTTTCCCGATCCGGACGGAGTTGCCGAAAGTTATTGGAGCGGAACGGCGTTGGCATTTACCGAAACTCAATGGCACGAAAAATTTCGTGAGATGGCCGATCTCGGATTGAAAACCGTTCTTCTCGGACCGCCGGTTGCAAACGGGAAATCCTTTTATCCGTCGGATCTCGGCGAATCGTGGAAGACCGGCTGCCCCGATTTAGTGAAAACATTTTTCGAGTCAGCCGAGGAGCTGGGAATGGAGATTTACCTCGGTGCCGGAAATTTCGATATCGACCTGACGCGCGCGGAGGAACTCGGCCGTCGTTACGGTCACCATCGTTCCTTTGCTGGCTGGCAGCTTGTTTCCGAAGAGGCGAATTCGACGGAGCTCAACTCGGAGTTCGCGATGCGCCTGAACCGTTCGATCGAAAAACTTCGAGGTATTGCGGAAAAACCGGTGTCGGTTTCGCTTTCCGCGCGGGCGGCGGCCGAAGAAGAAGGTTTTGCCGACCGCCTTCAGGAGCTTCGGGCTGATCAGCTTGTCTATCGCGATGGTGTCGGGATGCGGGCGAATGAACCGGCCGATTTGCCGGAAGTTTATGGACGGCTTGCGGAGATCCACCGCGACGCGGACATCCCGCTCTGGGCATGCGTGGAGCTTTTCGCTTATGAAGGTTTGATCGGGAAAAGTGCGTTGATCCCTGCCGCGTTCAGCCGGGTGAAAACTCAGATTGAAACGATATCGATGTATGCGGAGGCACTTTTTTGCTGTCAATATTTCGGGCTGATGAATCCCGGTTCGAGCTCGGTTTTCGTCGGCCACGAATCTTCAGCGACTCTCCATTACGATTATGGCGAGTGGCGCCAAAATCAGGTCGCTTGAGCTGGTTCGTCGGAAAGCACGGGAGCTTTTAATCAACGCAAAGTGGATGGGAACCCGAAGTCGGGCTCCCATCCGATAAACGGGGAATCAGAAAATCGAAAAGCTATTTCGACTTTTTCCCCTGATTCCTCCGCGCAATTTCCTCGCGATAAATCCGGAGGCTGAGCGGCGTCAGGGTTGACGGATCGATCTGGCTGAGCTGGCCATCCGGCATCCGTCTGTATTCTTCGGCAATACGCGTTTCAGATGTGCTTTCGTCTCGAAACGAAAACCATTTCCAAAATTTCATAAAATTCCTTGTCTGAAAAATGAACATTCTCCCGCTCAAAAAGGAGCAGGCGTGAACTTATTCACTTTTGACAAGGCGGGGCGCGGGCGAAGCGGCGGCTACCGACTGTTTGAGAAGCCGGAAGGGAAAAATCAGTTAGAAAATGAGCTGTTCGGACCGATCGTGCCGGATTCGGAGGAGCTGTCGGAAGATCGGCGTCGGCGAGCGGGTTTGGATCATTTTCCGGCGCCCGGTTTACGAGCAGTCTCCCCTCGACAGGAACCGCCGCCCAGATCCTCTCAGTTTTTTCCGGCGCAACGACACGCGCGAAAGATCTTCCCGAACCGGCTGTCTCAACGACAAATACGGGCGACTGGCTCCCGGCAATCAGGAGCAGCGCGAGAAGAATCTGTGAAAACCGAATCAAGATCGCACACCGTCTGCTGAACGTGCGATTCGGTCAAGAACCCCGAAACGCGGATCGAGACGCGCATCGCTTTTTCCGCTAGCGAGCTAAAGGAGGTTTTCTTTGACGCAGTTGGATGAACTGTTACGATTGGGGGGTTTCTGCTCTTTAGTATTATCCGTTTTTCTACATGAATATCCCGAGTTCCCCTGTTCGCCAGATTTGTATGGCGGTTTTGTATTGGTTTGCCGCCGTTTTGGCCGCTTTCGGAAACGATCCGGTTCCCGGTGACGTTGATTTGTCGTTCGATCCCGGTTCGGCGATCGAGGATTCGGTGTTGGCCGCGGCCGTTCAAAGCGACGGGAAGTGGATCATCGCCGGGATGGACGGGGTCAAGCGACTGAATGTTGATGGGAGTCTCGACACCTCGTTTCTCGCCGGACCGATCGATGACCGAGTGACGAATCTCGCGGTTCAGCCGGATGACAAGATCGTCATTGCCGGATCGTTCGGCGAAATAGCGGGTGAAGTCCGAAACAAAATTGCGCGGTTGCTTCCGGACGGGAGTTTGGATCTGAGTTTTGGAAACGGGGTGAGCGGGGTCGATGACGGCGGAGTTTTAGCCATCGCGTTGCAGGCGGACGGGAAGATCGTGATCGGCGGAGAATTCACTTCAGTTAACGGCGCTACGCATCGCTCAATTGCTCGTCTTCATCCAGACGGTTCCGTGGATTCTTCCTTTGAAGGAGCGCTCGGAAAAGATCATTGGGTTCAGTCGCTCGCCTTGCAAAGCGGCGATCGCATCGTGCTGAGCACGGGAACGGGAGAGCCTTACCGCGTGCTCCGGCTTCTTCCGGACGGATCGATGGATGCGGATTTCGCTGAAGTTTCCGTCGGGAGGGCGAGTTTTGTGCGTGACATCATGGTTTTGGAGGATGACGCGCTTCTCATCAGCGGGATGTTCAATCACGCCAACGGCGCCGAATGGCGGCATCTTGCCAGGCTTCATTCGGATGGCGCGGTCGATGCAGATTTTGCGGGCGATTTTGCCGGAGACTGGTTCGGGGTTTCCGCTGTTGCCGTCGATGCGAATGGGAGAATCGTTCTCGCCGGTTCAGATTTGACCGGTGGAGACAATGTTGTGCGTCTTCGGCGGGACGGCTCGGCGGATCCGACGTTCAGCCAGCTCTTGGGGCTGAATGGCAGGATCAGTGCAATCGGTTTCCAGTCCGACGAAAAAATTATTTTGGGCGGCAACTTCCTTTCCGTTGCCGGACATGTGCGGCAGCGGGTGGTTCGGCTTCACGGAGGGATGTTGGACGAATCGCCGACCGGTCTGGTTTTGAGCCATGGCGAGATCGAGCAATACCAGCCGCCCGGGACAGAGGTGGGCGTTTTTACGGTTATCGACCCGTGGGAAAGCCCGCAATACGCGTTTTCATTGGTTTCCGGGGAAGGCGATGCGGACAACGGCCTTTTTACCATCGACGGCGATGCGTTGCGGACCGCAGCGGATTTCAGTTCCAGCGCGGGAAGCGAATTCAGCATCCGCGTTCGCGCGACGGTGTTGTCGGGTTTTTGGGTGGAGGAAATTTTCACGCTGACCGTGAAGCCGAACGAGGCGCCGACGGAAATTGCATTAACGGGAAACACCGTTTCCGAAAAACAGCCGCCGGGCATCGTCATTGGAACGCTGGCGGCTCTGGATGCGGACCGATTTGATTCTCACACTTTTGAGTTCGCGGCGGGAGAAGGGGATGCGGGAAACGAGTTTTTCGAAATTGAGGGCGACCTGTTGCGCGCGGCCGCGAGCTTTGATCATTCGCAGGCCGCTTCGCACACGATCCGCGTTCGCGCGACCGATGCGGGAGGATTGAGCGTGACCCAAATCCTGACCGTCACGGTTCTGCCAAATCAGCCGGGAGATCTTGATCGGTTTTTCCGGGATGGCGGTTCGATCGACGGTCCGGTGAGAGCGGTTTTACAACTTGTGGATGGGCGGATTTTGATCGGAGGCGAATTTACGATGATCGACGGCGAGCCGCGCGGCGGGATTGCGCGGTTGTTGGCCGACGGGAGCCTCGATCCGGCATTTGCGGCGGGTAGCGGAACAGATGGAGCTGTCCACGCGCTGGCGATTCAGCGGGACGGAAAGGTCGTCATCGCGGGTGATTTTACCACTGTTGGCGGCCAACCGCGAAACGGCGTCGCGCGGCTGACGGAAGCGGGCGATCTGGACGCGAGTTTTACCGATCCCGAAGTAATCGGCGGCGCCGTGTATGCGGTTGCTGTGCAGCGAACCGGACGGGTAATCATCGGCGGCGATTTCACATCGGCTGCGGGCGGGGCGGCGCAAAATCTCGCGCGGCTAAATGTCGACGGTACTTTGGACACGAGCTTTGGCGGCGGAGTCGAGGGAGCAAACGGAGCGGTTCGGGCGATCGCGATCGACTGGAACGGCGAGTTTCTCGTCGGCGGGAATTTTACGTCGATCCACGGGCGGGAGCGCCGGAGCCTGGCGCGTTTCCGGGAGGATGGTGCGCTCCTGCCGGCAGGTCTGACGCATCCGTTTATTGGAGCGATGGAAGATCTCCGAATTCTTTTTGACGGAAAGGTTTTGTCGAGCGGCGGCTCGTCTGAACCGACTTTGGGCAAAGTCATTCGCCTGCATTCGGACGGAAGCCTGGACCTCGGTTTTGCCGGTGATCTGTACGGACCCGGAACGGTTCATTCTCTTTCCGCGCAAAACGACGGAACGGTTCTTGTCGGCGGAAGTTTTACCTCGCTTTCGGGAATTTCCCGCAACCGGATCGCGCGGCTGACGGCGAGCGGAAACGTCGATCCCGATTTCGGAAACGGATTGGAGGGAGCGGACGGAGAGGTGTTCGCGGTCGCGGCGCGGCCTGACGGGAAGATCCTCGTTGCCGGCGCTTTTTCCGAAATCAACGGGTTTTCTCAGGAAAGGCTCGCTCTCCTTCACGGCGACGGCCCCGTGATCAATCAAGCTCCGGTCGATGTCCGGCTGACCGGTGAAGGCGTTCGGGAAGGCCAGCCGGCCGGGACGCGGGTCGGGTTTCTCGCGGCGTTTGATCCGGATCCGTGGGATGCGCACACGTTTGCGTTGGTTCCCGGTCAGGGGCATGGAGACAATGGGCTCTTCACGATCGTCGGCGACGAATTGAGAACGGCCGTTTCTTTCGATTTCAGCGAGGCGGAGAGTCGCAGCATCCGCGTTCGAGCGACCGACGCGGCAGGTCTTTCCGTCGAAAAGATTCTGACGGTAAACGTCCTGCCCGATCCCTCTATTCAGGACGTTTCGCTGAGCAACAACACGGTGGTTGACGGCCGTCCGGCGGGAGCCGTCGTGGGAACTTTGGCCGGCGTCGGGCGGGATCCAAGCGAAACCTACACGTTCGCTCTGGCGGCGGGGGAGGGCGACGATGACAATGCTTTGTTCGTCATTGACGGTGACAATCTCGCGACGGCGGTTTCGCTTTCGCGTGCCGATAGCATCGTTCGTTTCGTTCGCATCCGGGCTACCAATACGCACGGCTATTCTCTGGAGCGAACCTTTACGATCTTTGTTGAGCCGCATCGGCCACCTTCGGATATTCTCCTGAGCCAAAACACCATTTCGGAAAACGCACCTCCGGGGACGGCAGTCGCGATCCTCCGAGCCGTCGATCCAGTTCCCGAAAACACGCACACTTTTGCCCTCGTCCCCGGGGACGGAGATGCGGGAAATGACGTCTTTGCGATCGAAGATAATCTCATGCGAACGGCGACCGAACTCGATTTTTCTTTTCAATCCTCCCACTCGATTCGGATTCGCGCGACCAACGAGGAAAACCTGTGGATCGAAAAAGTCTTCGAGATTATCCTGGAGCCCAATCAGCCGCCGACTGCCGTTTTTCTGAGCGGCCATCGCATCGGAGAAGGACGTCCGGTCGGGGCGACGGTCGGAATGCTCTCCGCGACCGATCCCGATTCGAACGATGTTCATTCGTTTGCGCTGGTTTCCGGAGCAGGCGACGGAGGGAACGCCTTTTACTCGATTAGCGGCCATTTCCTGAAAACAGCGGCTGTTTTTAACACTGCCATCCAAAGCGAATACTCGGTCCGCATTCACGCCTCCGATTCGCGTGGGTTTTCGGTCGAGGATGTTTTCATCATCCGGGTGACGCCCGCGCCGTTGGAAAGTCAAGGGCCCGGAAATCTCGACCATTCTTTCGATACGGCAGCCGTCGGCATCACCGATGACGTGAACGCGACGGCGGTTCAAAG
>DATGSL010000197.1:0-8701 GCA_035302665.1 Opitutales bacterium
CCTTTTTGAAAACAAAAACTTCCGTTCGGTTTGCCTTTGGCGCGCCCTAACTCCGAAGGAAGCCGACCAAATTCGCGAGCAGGGAATTTCTACTGAAATCGTCGTCGCACCAAACGGAATCCGCCTCGATCCGTTCGACAAAGTAGCAGCCTCAAAAACGCCGAAAAAACGGAAGCGAATTCTCTTTCTCGGTCGCCTTCACCCGAAAAAAGGTATCGATCTTTTACTCCAAGCCTGGGCTAAACTCGCCCCGCGCTTCTCCGATTGGGAAATCATTGTTGCCGGACCAAACGAAAATAGCTACCTCGCGACCCTCCGGGGAATCGTCCGTGAACTCGATTTGGGAAAATCGGTCTCCTTTCCCGGTCCGGTAACCGGAGTCGAAAAAGTGCAGCTTTTTAAATCGGCTGATCTTTTCGTGCTCACCTCACGCTCCGAAGGTTTTTCCGTAGCTGTCCTTGAAGCGATGGCATGCCGCGTTCCGGTTTTAATCACAACTCCTTGCAATTTCGATGAGCTCTCGATCGACGGAGGCGGTTTTTCCTGCGAACCCGATGCGAAATCAATCGAACGAAAACTGGAAAGCGCCCTTCAATGCTCCGATGAAGAAAGGATTGAACGGGGCGAAGCCGGCCGAAAACTCGTCGAAACCCAATATACGTGGTCGGCGATCTCCAAAACGATCCTCGATGCCTGCGAACACCATTGCCGATAAAGAGCCGGTCGCAAAAACGCAACGGGTCCGGCTCGATCTCTTCGACAGCACGGTCGGACTTGATCGCGGACGGGGACCGTTCATCGAGGCTTTCTGGTATCTGACCAAATGCCTCTTTTTTCTTTCCCCGCTTCCTTGGCCGCAACATTTGAAAATTTTCCTTCTGCGAATCTTCGGTGGAAAAGTCGGCTCGGGAGTCGTGATCAAGCCGCGCGTAAATATCCATTTTCCATGGAAACTTTCGATCGGCGATCACTGTTGGATCGGTGAAGAAGCGCTGATTTTAAACTTCGAACCGGTCACGATCGGCAATCATGTCTGCCTGTCGCAACGGGTTTTTCTATGCACGGGAAACCACGACTTTCGCGACCGAGCCTTCTCGTATCGAAACGCACCGATTTCGATCGGTTCAGGCGCATGGATCGGAGCTCAATCCTTCATCGGCCCCGGAACTGAAATCGGCACCGAATGTGTCGTTACCGCCGGATCAGTGGTTTCAAAAAACCTCCCTAACGGAATGATTTGCCGCGGAAATCCTGCGGTTGCGTTGAAACCGCGCTGGGAAACCCCTTCCTGACGACATTTTTCCCGAGGTTTTAAAGCTCACTATTTCGTCATCGAAAAAAGCTTCCGAACACCGCTCAGAGCGGTTTTCTTAATTACCGCTTTTATAAAGCCCGGACGTATCCACGTCCGGGTTTTTTCTTTTTAAACGGAATCGGGAGCGTCGCCTTTGAGTTCAACGATCATTTTTCCGTTGATCAGCAGATCGACGCAATAATGCGGTTTTACTTTTCGACCTTTCCGGCAAGTCGGCATCGTCGCATCCCGTTCAAACTCAAATCCGCCCTCTTCAAGTTCCCCTGCAAACCCTGCTCCATAGGCCGATTCGAGCATGCCGGTCCGGGGATCACAATTTACATTCAGAACAAGTCCGACCGGTTTGTCCGAAGAAAGATTCTTTTTATCCATAGCCGTTGTCGTATCCTGCTATTTTTTAGGGCTCACTGATCGATGCGCTCCACACGAAGTCGAATTTGACGAGTAGTCAAGGCTCGAAGTGGTTGACGGTCGCGCACAACGACCGTTTCCAAACCACTTTCACGCGTCACGGAAACGGGTACGGTTTGATCGTCGCCGCTTTCCCAATCAACAAGATCCGAACTCACTTCAACATGATACGCGATATCGTTGATACCGATCGGGCGTTTGTAGGTGAGCGTCAAATAAGTCTCCCCATCGACATCGATCGTCCCGACTTCGGGCAAACCTTCGCGACTCGTTGCAAATGGATCGAGATCGAGCGCATAAGCCAGCAGATTCGGAATTCCATTCCCGCTAGCATCGGCCGTCGCCCGCGCATGAGCATCATCGCCCCTTTCAGACGAACCGAAATTCGCCTCGATCCATCCTTCGAACGATTGCGGAGGCGAGATTCCGATACTCTGCACATCGATGTAATTGAGATTAAAATCGCCTCTTTCCACAACGAGACGCATCGTCTGCCATCCCGCTTTTAAAGCGACTCCGGAAATGGTAACGGTTTCCCAGTTTTGCCATCCGCCGGTCTTCGGAGCCTGAACAACAATCGGTTCCGCATCGTCGAATTCCAATCGGAAGCGACCTTGATCGCCGACGGCTGCCACTCGCAATCCGATTTCAAAAACTCCCGACCGCATCACATCGACCGTGTAGAGAATCCATTCTCCGGGCGCGGTCCAGCCGAGATTGAAATCTCCTTCGATATCATCCGTCGGCTCGAGATCGACTCCTTCATTCGGCCGAAAAGCTCCTCCTTCATTTTCCGGAGTCGTATCGTGATAAGCGACTCCCTCCCCTCCGTAATCAAATTCTTTCGCCCAAACTCTTCCCGGCAATTCCGCCGGAGATCCGTGAAACGGAACGCGGCCTTCGTAAACCTCGATGCGAACCGGTTCGGACTCAATACCGATCCCATTCCGATCGTAAGCCTTCGCAGTCAGATAATGAACCCCCGATGGAAGATTGCGGGTGGAAACCAAATACGGTTCGACCTCAACTTTTCCAACCTTCTCATCACCGGCAAAGTATTCAACACGAACGAAATCATTTCTCCCTTCGGCAGCAGCGAGGATTTCAATCGTCTCATCGCTCCTGAAGCGAGTTCCGTCGTTCGGAGAAAGAATCGTTACTCCCGGTTCCGGCTCACCCTGTCCCGGAACAAAATCGATGTAGTTCAAATTAAAGAAACCTTCCTCGATCGCCAACCTCATCGTTTGCACTCCGGCTTTTAGCCTCACCGCAGGAACCACAACTGTCTCCCAGGTCTGCCAGCCGCCTGTCGATGGAAGTTCCACCGAACCAGCTGCGAGTTTGTCATCGAAGAAAAGTGTCAGTCGGCCCGATCCCGCGTTCATTCTCGCGACGCGAAAATGAAGATCGTAATACCCCGAAGCCTCGACATCGACTGTGTATTTCAACCATTCGCTCGATTCAACCCAGCCTAAATTGTATCCGCCGCCCGCGTCAGAAGTCGCTTCAATATCGACCTTTTCGTCCTGACGAAACGCGCCGCCCTGATTGAAATCGGTCGTGTCAAAATAGGCGACACCTTGTCCGCCTTTATCGTAAAACTCCGCTTCAATACGTCCCGGAATCGAAAGCGGCGAACCGGTAAAAGGCTCGGAAACCTTCGGCTCCGACCAAGATGGAGGAGCGACCGGATTCCGTTGCTGAAGATAAGCCTCAAGATTGGAATACCCATCTCCGTTTACATCCTCATGCGGCAGAGCGCTCGTCGCGGTCGAAAGATCGCCGAAATGTCCGAACCACAACATTTCAAACCAGTTCGGCAAACCATCCCCATCGATATCTCCATACTCGCTGTAATGATACTCCGGCAACGAACCGAAATCCTGACGCCAATGATAGGAAAACTCGCTCGAAATTCCCGTGATCCCATTATCCTGCCGGAATGGGCGATCGGTTATCCTTTCCGCTGATTCGACAACCAATTCAACTTTTCCATTCCGGATCAATTCCGCTTTCACCTCGCCCGGAGTAACCGGAAATTGCTGAAAGTGAAGACCGGCAGGTACATCATATTCTCCACGTCCCGGCAAACGAATCCGCGCTGGCTTTGTCAAAATCGTCAACGCTTCAACGACCCCATCAGAATTTCGATAATCCTGAAACGGAAACATCGGCGCCCATCTCGGATACTTGCGGGCAAAAAGATAGACTTTATCCCGATCATACTCGGGCGGACTCCCCTTTTTCCACCATTCGATGAAGTATCCGGTCAGATCAAAATAAGCGTAATTAGTGGTGATCCCCGGAGCGATATTCGTATTTTCGTGATAATCGTTCCAAGTTGTGAGCTGGAGAAGAGTCGCATTTGACTCGCGTGCAGCCTGCCACAATTCGCGAAGGGTATCGGTCCCCGGCCCGCCATAGGTCGCCGGCAAGCGCGGATTATCGTAATTCAGGAAAATCGGTTGCCCCCATTCCGCCGATGCAGCCGTGGCCGCCGCAGCGATTGCATCGGTCTCATTGCTCGGAAGAAATTCGCAAAGCGCCGGCATATGCTGGGCCACGACCGCCGCAGCCTTCGACTTGCCATCTCGCGGCTCTTCCCGGGTTTCAAGCCCATGATAAAAAGCGCCCATATCAAACTGGAAATAGAGCGGCTGACCGACCATCTCCTCCAGTTCGCGATAAGCTTCTCCAACAAGCGCCCAGCCTTCGGGCGTTGTCCGTGCCAGATCGATCCGCTCACGGTCGTAATTGTATTTTTTCTCCAGATATTCGACCCAGACAAAGACCGATTGATAACCAAAAATGATCGGCTTTCCGTCGCGACGCGCGAGCTTCGGACTGTCCCCATGGCGGTCGAGCAGGTATTTGATCGCATCCGCCCAAGCCCGCGTTAAACCTTCGGGTTGCTCAACGGTGTTCGGATCGGGACAAATACTGATCTCGAACGGATAATCATTTCTCTCGGCAACACGGAAAAGCGCATCGAGAAATTCCCGGGCCTCATGCCCTCCCGCCCAAGCATTAATCGCGAAACCATCGATCCCGATCCGCATCGCCTGCCGGATCTGAAAATCGGCCGACTCCTCAACCGTCATTTCCGGAAGATCGTAAGGAACGAGCGGCAACGAGCGATAATCTCCACCATTCGAATGCGCCGGATCGCCGAGTTCAGGATGATGCGTATGCCAGGTCATCGCTCCACGGCCAGCATTCAAACTGCCCATGTGATGAGCAAAGACCTTTTTCTCCCTTTCATTAGCATCAGCCGTCGATGCCAAGAAGAATTTTGCGATGCTGCACGTCAGTGCGAAAATCATCCAAAAACGACGAATGCGTCCGCAAGGAGACAAACGATCCGTTTTCGTTAGTTGATTCCTCAGCATAATAGCTCCTTCAATCAAATTTTAAAATTTTGGTTTGCCATCCTTTATCGAATACGGCAAAAATCCTCTCCCCCGAATGAAAGCCCTTCCTTTTCCGTCGGTGGCTCCCTTAGATCGAATCCATCCTTTGCATTAACGACCCTATGGGGGAAAACGGCATGCACAATCAAGGGTAATTCTTACCGCAATCCCTGCATTCTGCACGATCGAGAGCCAAATCCCCTGATCCGAAAGCGGTTATAAAACCGCATTTATTTTCGTTTTTTTAACGAAAAAACTTCAGCCGCGGTTCGCTTTTTGAAAAATCCCCCGCGAATCTCCCTCGAAGCGCAAGAATCAACGCTCACCCCTCAAAAACACGGAAAATGCTTGTGCATAGATCTTTGCGAAAAAAACGGGGGTTTTTCGATAAAGGAGCGTATTTTCGGTGTTTCTCTGAGAAAGCAGCCCCTTTTGGAGGAGAGTTTAGACACTTTTTCCTGAACAACCGGCAAGCTCAGGCCGGATAAAACTCGATCGCGATCGTTGATATTCTCGGTGCTGCACGACTTCTTCACCTTCTCCTCCGAAGCACCATGAACCTCTTTCTCACCGCTTTGATTGGAATCGCCAGCTGGTACGGCCCCGAGCTCGAAGGCAGGCCGACAGCCTCCGGAGAGCTATTTGATCCGTCCAAATACACCGCCGCATCGTGGCATCATCCATTCGGAACCATCCTGGAGATCCGGAATCCCGAAACCGAAAAATCGGTTCAAGTGCGAATCAATGATCGCGGCCCTGCCCGACACCTCGATCGCATCATCGATCTTTCCCAAGCGGCGTTTGCCGCGATTGCCGATCTCGACCAGGGACTTGTCGAAGTCGAAATCCATCAAGTGACTGAAGATGATAAAGATGTCTCGAAATCCGCCGGTGCAGATCTGCCCAAAGAATGATCGATCTCCGCCCCCATTCTTCGGATTCGTAAGTTTTTGCTCCTAGGGTTTTCCCTTACTCTTTTTTCATCTGACCAACGATGGTCCGGCGGCCCTTTGTTCTGCTATTCTCTAGGGCGTCTGCATTAGGGACCGATTTTATTTCCGCTAGACCAGATGGAATCAAAACAATGAATCTAACGATTTGGGGAATCAACTATTCACCGGAACCGACCGGAATTGCGCCGTACAATACCGATCTGTGCGAATATTTGGCTTCTCGTGGACACGATGTCTCGATGGTGACCACTTTCCCCTATTATCCGGCGTGGAAAAAACGATCGGAGGATTCGCGAACTCTTTATCGCACTGAGACGCTAGCTGGCGTGTCGATCTTTCGCTGCTGGCATTACGTGCCGAAAAACCCGAACGCCTGGCGACGAATCCTTCACGAAACGAGCTTTATCCTCACCTCTTTTATTCGGCTGATCTTTCTTCCCCGTCCGGATCTTCTGATCATCGTCAGTCCACCACTTCTCCTTGGTCCGGCCGCTTGGCTCGCCTCGCTTTTAAAACGATCCTCTTTCCATTTTCACGTTCAGGATATGCAGCCGGATGCAGCGCTCGCACTCGGTCTTCTCAAACCAGGACTCCTATCCCGATTCCTCCATTTTCTAGAAAAATTCACTCTTCGGCGCGCAAAGAGTATCAGCGGAATCACCCGCGGCATGCTCGAACTCTTTCTCGAAAAGGGCGTTCCTCAGGAAAAACTTTATCTTCTACCGAACTGGATCCTGGAGCGGCCTAAAAATCCGGCGTCGGCTGAATTCGTTCAGGGTGATTTCCGAAAACGATTCCAAATCGATCCCGAAGCGCTCCTGGTTCTCTATTCTGGAAATCTCGGCAAAAAACAGGATCTCGGAATCATTCTCGATGCGGCAAAGATTTTGGCGAAAAATGCTTCTGCAACGAGTTTTGTATTTGTCATCGCAGGTCAAGGCGCTGCCGAGGCGGAGCTTCGACGGCGAATCGACAACGAATCGATTCCCGTTCAACTGATTCCACTCCAGCCCGACGAGATTTTCCCGGTTATGCTCCAGGATGCCGACATCTGCCTCGTTACTCAGCAAGCCGGTTGCGGCGCCATCTTTTTCCCAAGTAAACTGATCACGCTCCTCGCCGCCGCGCGTCCAGTCATCACCGTCGCCGACGAAACAAGCGAATTGGCAACTGCTGTCTGCGAAGGCGGATTCGGTGTCAATGTTCTTCCCGGAGATTCGGACGGACTCGCAGCGGCTCTCTCGAACTTCGGCGACGACCGCTCGTCCCTTTCAGACCTCGGGTCGGCCGGATTTCAATGGATCCAGCAGTTTTCAAGGGAATCGGTTCTCCAACCGTTCGCCGACTACATTGAAGGAGCCGTCAATGCGAAACGAAAGCCTTCCCGGCTCCTTTCACCCAGCCCCGTGGCGAAACGATGAACCAACGACCTTTCTTTCAAATCACATAGTTGAAAACCTCACAAAATCATGAAGTAAAAACCCGTTTATTCACCGAAATCTCACCGATTCAAAAAGTGGGATCTTAACCTCATCACTTTTAACCTTATCCACTAAAAACAATGCTTATTAATCAGCCACCTCTTCAGAAGCAAAATTCAGAACCGAAAAAAACATCGGGAAAATCCTCCCGAACGAAGACCAAAATCTTCCTCGTCGAAGATCATCCACTTGTTCGCACCGGGATCGCTCAAATGATCAACAAGGAACCCGATATGGAGATCTGTGGAGAAGCCGGAGATGCACCGAACGCCCTCAAGGGAATCGATGCCTCACAACCCGACCTCGTTACAGTCGATATTTCGCTGCAAGGCTACAACGGCATCGAGCTCATCAAAAACATCCGATCGCTCTACCCGGAACTTCCGATGCTGGTTCTTTCCATGCACGACGAAGGTGTCTACGCCCAGCGCGCCCTTCGCGCCGGAGCTCTCGCCTACGTAATGAAGCAGGAGGATCCCGAAAAAATCGTTTTCGCAATTCGCCGCATTCTGAAAGGCGACATCTATGTCAGCGAAAAAGTCGGTGTCCAAATGCTCCACCAGATCGTCAGCGGCGGCACGAATCCACACGCTTCTCCCGTCGATCGACTCAGCGACCGCGAACTCGAGGTCACCCAGCTGATCGGGATTGGGAAAACAACCCGCGAAATCGCCGCCGATCTCAACATCAGCATCAAAACAGTCGAATCCCACCGGGCAAATATCAAAGACAAGATCGCCTTGCGGAACGGTTCCGAACTCATCCGTTTTTGCGTCCAATGGGTCGAACAGCAAACCGCCTAACGTTCGAGGCACCGGCTCGATTTTGCCCGGTGCCTCCTCCCAACGGCGGGAAGGATCTCCTGTGAAAAACTCGTGGGTCGTCGCCTTCAATCGCAACCGCGATTTTTATCAGGTTCCTCTCGCCTTGCAGGAGCGGAAGGCGTTGGCAGGTCTGGTCACCGATTTTTACATGCCTTCCCTCGGACCGTTGAACCGCCTCAAAACCTTTCAACGACTCTCGCGGCGCCGGGATGACGGGATTCCGTTCAAAAAAGTTCAATGGAATGCCAGCGCCCTTCGGCTTCAGCTTTTCGATCTGCAGCGCGCCAAAAATGGCTCCGGGAGAATC
>DATGSL010000198.1:0-14573 GCA_035302665.1 Opitutales bacterium
TTGATCGGCGAAAGTTTTCCGTGCAAGACATGATAAACTCCGCGAAAAGCTCCCGATCGCTCAAAGGCAATCAAATCGGGAACGTGTTCAACCACACAAATAACCGCCGAATCCCTTTCCGGATCGGTGCAAATTCCGCAAAGCTCCCCTTCGGCAAGGTTTCCACATTTCGTGCAGCGCGAAATCGTCTCCGAAGCTTCCTGCAAGACGGCGACAAGTTCCCGGGCCAATTCCGGTTTCCCGACGAGCAAATGAAGGGCAATTCGTTCCGACGATCGGTAGCCGAGTCCGGGAAGTTGTTTTAGCAGCTTCTGAAGTCTTTCGAATGCAGGAGTCATTTCACTTTCATTTCTCCATCTGCCCAGCTACTGGAAGGCAGCGGCGACATCCCGCCTTTTTCCGAAATCGGCGTTTCAAGAAGCTAAAAAAGCCCCGGCATATTGAAGCCGGCGGTCGCTTTCTGCATCTCTGTTTCGCTGGCCTCTTTTGCCTTTTTCGCGGCTTCCTGAACGGCGGCCAACAACGTCTCTTCGACGAAATCCTTATCTTCCTTCAAAAACTCAGGATCAAGCTCGAGTCCGAGAAATTCTCCCTGACCATTGATTTTGATCTGGATCGCACCGCCGCCGCTCGAGACGTCGATCACTTTTTCTGCAAGTTCCTCCTGAAGCGCCGCGATGCGTTGCTGCATCTTTTGCGCCTGCTTGAGCATTTTTCCTACTCCGGCCATAGCTTTTCCTAAAAAGGTTACAAACGTTTAAACAAAAGAATCTCCTGCGACTCCCCGCTATCGTCAACACGAAAGCTTGAGGCACGCTCATTAAGCGAACGCCCGGAGGAGCCAGGTTTGTTCAAAAAGAAACGCCTGACAGATCGAATCCGCCAGGCGTTTCGGAAAATTGAACTTTCTACTCTTCGGGCTTGGTTTTGGGAAGGCCGACGACCCGATCGCCCTCTTTCCACTGACCGCGCTTGCGAAGAAGCTCGACGCGCTCGAAACGTTTGAGAACCGTTCGCTTAGCGCTGCCGGCGGTTGCTAGACTTTTGAAACTATTGTGCTGCGACATGACTATGAATAAATCCGTTGTTTCCTCTGCAAAAGGATATCATTTAGACTCTTCGCGAACCCAGTTCAAGTATTTTTCTGAAATACGTTCGGCAGCAACCGCAACCCATTGAGGATTCTCGTACGGATGCTGCTCGTAAAGCCATGACTCGAGCGCTTCCGCATTCCTCGAAAGAAACTTAAAGGTCAACCGGAACTCCTCGTCCTTTTGAATCTCCCCTTTCCAGCGATAAACCGAAAGAAAAGGTCCGTCGATCTGACAGCAGGCAGCCAATTCCGATTCCACGGCTCCAGCCGCAAGCTTCTCCGCATCGTCCCGATTTGAAGTCGTTGTCCAGCCAATCAACATACCCGACATCGTGGACTTTTTTCCCAAAAAAGACAAAAGCAATCGACCGGACTCCGATTAAAGAAGGAAATCGCGCACCGTTTCAACAAAAAGCACGCGATTATCGATGTGCGGATTGTGACCGCTCTCCGGAAAAATTTCGATCTTGGCCTCCGGAAAATGCTTGCGAATCAATTCATGATCTTCCGGTTTCACATAATCTGACTTCCCGCCCGCAATCCAGAGTACATCGCCCTCAAACCGATCCTGCTCAGCCAACGGAGCCTCGCCGGTTGCAGCAATATTTTCGCTCAATCCAGGCACATTTGCCTGCCAGGTCCATCGATTGTCGTCGGAACGAACGAGATTCGTCAGCAAAAATTGTCGCGTCGGTATCGAGGAAACCTCTTCCGCAAGAATCTGGTCGGCCTCCGCACGGCTCGAGATCTCCTCAAGCGGCAATCGGCTGAGCGCTGCCACCGCATCGGCATCATCCGGAATTTTCGCACGGGGAGAAATATCGACGACGATCAACGCGCGGATCCGATCGGGATGATCGCATGCCAAACGCATCGCCGTCTTTCCGCCCATGCTGTGTCCGAGCAAAACCACTTTCTCCAGACCGTTATCATCAAGCCAATCAACGACATCGGCCGCCATCTGCTCGTAACTGTAGCCAGGTGCATGAGGCGAACGACCATGATTCCGAAGATCGAGGCCAAAGACATGGAAATCTTCGCTCAAATCGCGTCCGGCCATCATCCAGTTGCGCGACGAACCGAGAAGCCCATGCAAAATGACGAGCGGCGGTTTTCCCTCTTTTCCAAAATCACGATGAAAAAGTTTCATATTCAGTCTCCTTATTCCGGCAGCCGAAGCGTCATGCCGATTTTCAAACTATTCTCATTCGGAAGAACATCGCGATTCGCCTCAAAAATATCCCGCCACCGCGAAGTCGTTCCGTAGACTTTTCCGCTGATGTGGCCGAGTGTATCACCGGCGACGACCACGTATTCACGCTCTCCGGCCGATTCGGTCCGATTCTCCGCGGCAGCTGTCGGCGCAGAAGAAGTTGCGGTCTGAGTGGGCCGGTTTCGGGCCGACGCAAGGCGTGTTTGCAGTTCCTCCTGTTGCTGACGAGCCCGCGCCAATTGTTGTTTTAACTGAAGGTTTTCGTTTTTGAGACGTTCGATCGTTTCGAGCAAATCGACCCGTTCGAACTGGGATTCCATCGGGGAAGCCGGCAACGAAGCCACAAAATCCTTGGTCGCCGTCTCGATCAATTGACGAACATTTTCCGCCTGCGGACTGCCGGGACTGAGCGCGAGATATTTTCGATAATGATAGATGCTCGAAATCGGATCCTTGATGTGGGTCCGAAAAAGCTCTCCGGCCTCGAGATGCGATTCGGGCGCTTGCTGCCTTTTTTCGATCACGCTCAGAAAAGCACTGAGAGCTTCCTGACGTCTGCCTTCCCGCAAAAGCTGTTTCCCACGCTGGAAATTCCGCTCCTCTCGTTCCGAAATCAGCTCCGGTCCTTCCGAAACGGTACAACCTGAAAAAAGCAAAACCAGAAGGGCCGTCAGAAAATAGACTGGAGCCGATCGAAGAATCCTGTGAGAAGTATGCCTGTGTTTATTTGTCATCCGGAACGCGTGAACCTAGACGAGCGATTACTTAAAGAGAGATGAATTGGGATTCCAAGACCGTTCTGCAAAAAGGCCGGGAATGTATTCAGGTTGAGGCCGATGCCCTCCTGGCAACCAGCCGCAACCTCGACCGTTCTTTTGTCGATCTTTTGCAGGCAATTGAAACAACAGTTGCTTCCGATAAAAAGATTATTTTTTGCGGCGTCGGCAAATCGGCTCATATCTGCGCCAAACTTGCCGGCACTTTCAACAGCATCGGTGCTCCGTCGTTTTTTCTCGATCCGACACAGGCCCTCCACGGCGATCTCGGTCTTTGCGCGCCTGGCGATCTTGTGATCTTTATCAGCAACAGCGGTCAAAGCGAAGAACTCGTCCGGCTGGTTCCAATCCTCAGTCGTTTTCAACTCCGCACCGCTGTCATCACCGGTCGCGACAGCTCGACGTTGGTGGAACTCTGCGATCTCGCGGTCCTTTTTCACGTTCCGAAAGAAGCCTGCCCGCTTCAGCTGGCTCCGACCGCCAGCACAGCCGCTTCACTCGCTGTCGGAGATGCATTGGCGATGGTCTATCTCGAAAAACGGGGTTTCACACGGGACGATTTCGCCCGTTTCCACCCGGCCGGCGCTCTTGGAATGAGCCTCCTGCTCCGCGTGAGCGACGTGATGCGCACCGGAGAACGTTTCCCAAGCATGCCCGAAAACCGGACCGTCAAGGAAGCGATTCTGGAAATGACCCGGGCCAAGGCAGGTTGCATCGCGCTGGTTCGCCAAAACGACTCGCAGTTGACCGGTATCTTTACCGATGGCGATTTCCGCAGATCGGCGTTGACCGGTCCCGATTTTCTCGACCGTCCGGTCAGCGATTTCATGACGCCGAACCCAAAGGCGATCGCAGCCGAGGAACTCGCCGTCGATGCTTTGCGACTCTTCGAAAAACATAAAATCGAAGATCTGATTGTGATCGACTCGAACAATGTTCCGGTCGGCATCATCGACACGCAGGATCTTCCAAAACTCAAAATTGTCTGACCGATATTTTCCGATGACGATTGACGAACGACTTGAACGTTACCTCGGCCAAACTCCGCAAACCGATCACGCCGCCTTTATCGCACCCGATGCCGTCGTTCTCGGCGATGTCGTTCTCGGAGAAAAAAGCAGCCTCTGGTACGGCGCCATTGTCCGCGCCGATATCAATCAAATCCGCATCGGTGCCGGAACAAATCTCCAGGACGGAACCATCGTCCATCTCGCCGACGATGCCGGTGTCGAGGTCGGCGATTTCACAACGGTCGGACACCGCGCGATTCTCCACGCATGCACGGTCGGCAACGAGTGCCTGATTGGAATGGGAGCGACAATCCTCGATCACGCGGAAATCGGCGATTGCTCGATTATCGGCGCCAATTCGCTCGTCCCTCAACGAATGAAAATTCCCGCCGGCTCTCTCGTTTACGGAAATCCGGCCCGGATCATCCGCACATTGAGTCCGGAAGAACAAAAAACGATCCGGCGATGGGCCGAAAAATATATCCACGTCGCAGCAGGTCATGCGACCGCGAATCGTTAGCCTGATCTTTATTCCATGAACTTTATCTACCGCCGCCGAATTTATTTTTCCGAAACAGACGCCGCAGGAGTCGTTTATTTCGCAAACTTTCTGTCACTCTGCCACGAAGCCTATGAAGAGGCACTGCGAAACGCCGGAATCGAACTCAATCAGCTTTTCAAAGACAAAAAGCTCGTGATCCCCATCGTTCATTCCGAGTGCGATTATTTCCGTCCGCTCGAATGCGGCGACGAAATCGAAATCGAAGTCGTTCCGCAAATAAAGACTCCCGATTCCTTCACCATCACTTACGAACTTTATCGCCTCACACCGAACCGCAAACGCTCGGCGCGCGCCCGGACCGATCATGTTTGCATCGACCCTGACAATCGAAAGCGGCATCCTCTACCACAAGAGTTTCAGCAATTTATTCAGATGCCTCCAGAAATGTAAAAATTTCTCGCAACAGCTTGGGAAATGAAATCAAATGCGTGCGATCGTACTCCGTAAGCTCTTTGCATTTCATGAAAAATCCCATCGACTGCCTCTCTCTGAGTTTCCTCCTTCTGATAACCGCTTTTCTTGCTGTCCCATCAGCTTCCGCATCTGCTCCCGATGAGATTCGGGCACTTTGGGCGCAGGGCTGGGTCGCCGATCTTCACTCTCCGGCCGGTATTGACAAATTGATCGCCGACGCGCGGGCCGCGAATTTCAATACACTTTTCGTTCAAATGCGCCGCCGGGCCGACACTCTTTATTTTAGCGACATCGATCCGCGCATTTCGAGCGGAGTGCCCGGTTTTTCAAATTTCGACGCGCTCGAATACATTCTCCAAAAAGCACGCGAACAGAGCCCGCCTCTCGAAATTCATGCCTGGATCGTTGTTTACCCAGTCGATCGCGCTACCAGCGATCCCAAACATGTCACCAACGCTCACCCGGAATGGATGACGCAAAGGGAAACCGGAGAAATCATCCAGCGGCTCGATCCGGGACATCCAGGAGTCCAACAATATCTCCTCGATGTCGCGATGGAGTTGATCACAAAATACGATATCGACGGCCTTCATTACGACTACGTCCGGTATGAAACCAATGTCGAAGGTTACAATCCAGTTTCGGTTCAACGCTTTCAAAAACTTCACAACCGAATCGACTTCCCCGCTCCCGACGATCCCGAATGGAGCGAATTCCGGCGCAATCAGGTAACCGACCTCGTCCGAAATATCTACCTTCACGCAATGGCGGTTCGACCAGAGGTGAAAATCTCGGCTGCAACGATCACCTGGTCTCCCGGTCCACACAATTTGGACGGCTTTCCTTCAACCCGTCCTTATTACGATATTCTGTCCAATTGGCCCGCCTGGATGGAAGAGGGAATCATCGACCTCAACGTTCCAATGGCTTATTTCCGCCACTCGAACCACGTGCAAAGAGCCGACTACACCCGCTGGAACAATTTCATCAAAGACACCCGATTCAACCGGCACGCCGCGATCGGACCCGCGATCTACTTGAACGAACTGCCCGCCTCCATCACTCAAATGCGAGAAACGCGCGATTTGAATCCCCGTGGCAACCGAGCCGACGGAGTCGCCGCTTATACTTACCACCAAGTCTCTTCCGATTTATCGGTTCCGTTTTCGGAATTCCGCAAAGCCCTTACCGAGCCAAGTCCATACGATCCAATTTCACCTCCGCTTTTTGCCGAACCGGCCGCGATTCCCGAAATGCCTTGGAAAACGAATCCGACGACCGGCCACCTGATGGGTTATGTCTTTGATCCCGAAACCGATGAGATCATTGACGGCGCACTCATCCACCTTTCAGGGAGCGAATCGCGAACCATCCGAAGCGACGGAACCGGTTTTTACGGTTTTGTCGATCTTCCGCCGGGGGAATATTCCGTTTCCATCGAGTGGCAAAATGAATCCTCTGTGTCCCAATCGGCCACGATTTCGATCGGAAACGTTACCGAGCTCGATCTGATTTTTGAACTCGCTCCAAAAACCACCGGAAACCTGGAAGGAACGATTCGCGATGCAGCGACCGGAGAGCCACTCGAAGGTGTTGCCATCCATCTTTCAGGTCCTGTCACGCAAACGATCGCGGGACATCCAAACGGCACCTATCAATTCACTCACCTGCCGCCGGGCAATTATACCGTTCAGGCCGGCCTCGACGAAATCGACGAAACCGTACCGGGAACAAAAATCTCCATCCAGATCGGAGAAACGACCGTTCAGGATCTTCACATTCTGATCGACCCGATCTTCATCCCAGGCGAGGCGATTGTTGTCGATGATCTCGATCCGGAGGCCACTTTTATCGGACCCGACTGGAGACAAGGAACTTCCGCGACAACCGGTTACGCCGGTGGATACCATTTCACCCACAATCCAAGCCACCCCGAATATCAGGGTTATCATTCAGCGATTTTTTCACCCAACTTGCCCGAATCGGGCTTCTATCGAATCGATACCCGATATCCGGCCGGCAGCAACCGTTCTCCAGACGCAACCTATACGATCTCTGACGGCGCAGGAACGGAATTCGGAGTAACCGTCAATCAAACGACTAACGATGGCCAATGGGTAACGATTACTCGACATATTTTCCTCGAACCCGACAACTCCCCATTTGTCCGCATCGACAATAACGGATCGGGCGCTGTGACGATGGCCGACGCGATTCGCTGGGTCGCTCTGGAACCGGTCGATCCGGAACACGAAATCTCCATCACGACCATCGGCGAAGGCCGCATCGAGGGACTGCCCGAAAGCAAGCGCGTTCTTCACGGTAACACGCTCGAACTCGAAGCAATTGGCGAAAGCGGGTTCGTTTTCTCCCATTGGTCCGGAAAGAATGCTTGGGGCAACGAAAACCCATGGCTCACTTCGATCGTCGCCGACCTGGAAATCACCGCAGTTTTCTTCTCTCCGTGGCTCGAATGGTTGGAAACCCATTTCTCAGAAGAAGAACGTGCCGATCCGGAAATCACTTCGCCCGATGCCGACCCTTTGGGAAGCGGAATTTCCAACCTCCTGAGCTTCGCCTTCGGAATCGATCCGCTTGCACCCGACTCAACGATGATGCCCGCCATCGCCGCAGATGAAACGGGAGCTCTCTTCACATTCCGACGAATGGCCGATGAGATCGGTTTCGATTACATCCTCGAATCGTCCACCAACTTGATCGATTGGAATCGGGTCACGCATCCGGTCGAAGAAGTTTCTGTCGAAACAAATGGAGACGGAACGGAAAAGGTCACACTTCGCGTTCGAACGGAAAATGAATCCCGTTTCTTCCTAAGACTTCGGATTGGCGAAAAATAGCTTCCGAATCCCGGGCATTTTACAAAAAGCCTTCGCTGAATTATCCTTCGAGCATCCGGACCCGACGATCTTTGTGGGGAAGTTGCAACGACACCAACGTGCCGATGCCTTCCTTGCTTTCGATCGAAATATGCCCGCCGTGTGCCCTCACAATCCTCTCCACAACCATCAATCCAAGGCCCGAACCATCCTTTTTTGTCGTAAAATACGGATCGAGAACCCGGCCGGCTTCTTCATTTCGAATCCCTTCCCCCGAATCGCCAAAATGGAGATAAACGTAATGATCGTCGCTGCGCGTCGTCACCCGAATCCGCCCCCCATCGCACATCGCCTCCATCGAGTTTTTAATCAAATTGAAAAAAACTTGCTTCAGCTGATTCGCATCCCCCAAAACCTTCGGCAACATCTCCGGAACTTCCAGTTCGACATTGATCTCTCGGTTCGCAAGTTCCGTTTCCTGAAACTTGAGAACCCCCTCCAACACCTCAATCAAATTAACTTCCTGAAAATCAGGAGGAACCGGGCGGATCGCTTCGAGAAAATGACTGATGATTCCGTTGAGCCGATCGACTTCCGACCGACAGATGTCGAGACTTTTCCGGATCTTCGAACTCTCCGAACTTTCCTCCAATTTCTGCATCTCGCGCTCGATCAACTGCAGGTGAATCGTCAACGAATTGAGCGGATTGCCAAGCTCATGAGCCACACCGGCGGCCAAGAGTAAAATCGACGAAATCCGTTCGCTCTCCACCCATTCCTCCGCCGATTTCTTCTCCTGAGTGATATCGGTTAAAATCACCGCAAAACGGTTCACCGACTCCTCTCCCAAAACCTCCTCCTCAAATGGAGTCACATAAAGCCGGACATATCGGCTCTCCGGATAGCTCAGATAAAGTTCCTTCAAAAAAGTCGGCGCCGGACGCAATTTTCCCTCTCCAGCCCCACCAAATGTTCGCGCAAGGCCCGGCACCAGTTTCCACAACGTCGTCAAACCGAGATCCCTGCTCCGCAAACCGATCATCTCCGAGGCTGCCTGATTCGCATACTCGATCACTCCTTCGTCATCAATGATCAAGATCCCTTCCCGAATCGCGTTGAAAACCGCTTCCAGCAAACTCCGCTCCCGGGCGAGTCGCTGAACGAGATTGGTCAAATTGACCGCATCGAGATTGTCCAGCCGCCCCAGAACGCGATCGAGCGAACTTTCTTTTCGGCTGATCATCTTGCTTCTCCGATTACCAGTTTTTCCAAAATGAAGCGTGCAACCTCCTCTTTCAAGGCCGGACCAAACCGATAGATCTCACCGGAACGCGAAATCATCGCAATCTGGTTTTCGTCTCCCTCCATCGCAGAATTCGGTCCGCCAACCTGATTGGCCACGATCCAATCAAAGTTTTTCGCCTCAAGTTTCCGTTTCGCCTTTTCCTCAAGCTCATCGGTTTCAGCAGCAAATCCGACCAAAAACTGACCGCCTTTTTTCCGCTTCCCGAGGGTTCTCGCAATATCGACGACCGGCTCCATCTCGAGCAAAAACCGCCCGTCCGGCTTTTTCCTCTTCAACTTCTCTCTCCTGACCGGACGGAAATCCGAAACTGCCGCACAAAAGATCACAACCCGAGCCCGATCAAAAAGCTCCTCCGTTTTCCAAAACATTTCCTCACCAGAAACCACCCGATGAACCGCCACTCCCTCCGGCGGTTCAAGAGCCACCGGGCCGCTTACGAGGTCGACCGACCAGCCGCGACCTCGCGCCGCAGCCGCCAAAGCATAGCCCATCTTTCCGCTCGATCCATTGCTGATATAACGGACCGGATCGAGATGTTCGCGGGTCGGACCCGCCGTAATCAGGCAACGAATCGTGCTTGCGTCCATTTGGTTTTCGATAATCTTCTTCGGACAAACCCCTCTCTGATTTCATCCGATGGAGCAAATTAAAACAGAACCTGTCTCAAAACCAACCGCCAAACGTGAGAATCTCTTTCTCAATATCGCGCTCAATATCCTGGTTCCCGTTTTACTCCTGAAAAAAGGCTCGACTTGGCTCCCCTTCCTCACACCCGTCCAGGTTTTACTGGTAGCCCTCTTCTTTCCAGTCGCCTACTTCAGCTACGATCTCTACAAGCGCCGGAAATACAATTTCATCTCGATCCTCGGATTCGTCAGTATCCTCCTGACCGGTGGCATTGGGCTCCTCCAACTAAATCCGATCTGGGTTGCCATCAAAGAAGCGGCGATTCCTGCACTGATCGGTGTCGGAATTTTGCTCTCGAACAAAACCAAATATCCGCTCATCCGAACCTTCCTCTACAACAAAGAGATCATCGAGGTCGAAAAAATCGACGAAGCCCTCGACTCCCGCGGTGTCCGAAACCAATTCGACCGATTGCTCAATGTCTGCACCTGGCTCCTCGTCAGCTCGTTCCTCCTCAGTTCCGTTCTCAACTTTTTTCTCGCCCGGATCATCGTCACCACAAATCCGGCCGACGACGCTGTCCTCTTCAACGACGAACTCGGCAGTCTGACCGCCTGGAGTATTCCGGTCATCGTCGTTCCATCGATGATCGTTACCAGCATCGCCCTCTGGAAACTCCTCAGCGGCATCAAGGAATTAACTGGCCTCCAACTCGAAGAAGTTTTCAAACAACCGGTTAAAGATTAGATTCTCTTCCGCATCGATCGTTCCCTTTATCCGATCCTTTCCGCATCGCGCGGGCGACCATGCGGAAGATCAGAAACAACACCCCTACCGCAGCAAGCAGTCCGCCCACATAAATAATCCATTCCCATGGTTGAGCCTCCCGCTGAGTCAACTCCACCATCTCCGCCGCGAGGGAACCGATGTAGACATTCAACAGCGTAAGCGGAAGAACTCCGACAAAATTGGCAAAGAAAAACTGCCAAAATGGTATCCGCGTAAGTCCAAAAAAATAATTGGAAAGCTTGAACGGAAAAATCGGCGAAAAACGGCTCACCAAAACGATCTTCCAACCTTCCTCTTCAAGTCCTTCATTGAGCAAACGCACCTTCGGATTCTCCCGAAAGATTCGTGTCAGACTTTCCCCAAAAACATACCGGGCAAGCAAAAATGCACCTCCCGATCCAGCCGCCAACGCTCCAACCACAACCGCTCCTCCGAGCAGAAACCCAAACAAAAATCCGGCTCCAAGGGTGAAGAGAAATCCGGGCACCAGCAAAATCACAACCGCGACATAAAGAAAAAAATAGAAAAGTAGGCCCCACCCCTCGAGTTCTTCGACCCAATCGAGCAGCTCAAGGGTCGCCCAATGCACATCTTCAATCGAAACAAAGGCAACCAGAAAGACTCCGACAAAAAGCAAAATGCCAACAATCGGAAGCCCTTTTCGCGCACCGATCTTCATTCCTCCAAAATAGCGGCCGAAAACCGTAATGTCGCTTCCTATTTCGCGAGCAACCGCTCGACCTAAACCTTCACGGACCGGACGGCGGGTACTTTTTTAATTTCCGCTGCAAGGAGCGCCGATCGATCTTCAACAATCGCGCGGCCTGACTGATGTTATGATTGCAATCGGCCAAAACCCGCTGAAGGTGTTCCCACTCAACCCGATCCAAACTCGGAACATCGTCCGCAACTCGTTTCGCCAGATCGTCCGGTTTTACATTCTGAAGCGCCCGATCGATCTGATCGCCGTCCGCCGGTTTCGTCAGATAATCGGCCGCCCCAAGCCGCAACGCCTCGACCGCCGTCGCAATACTCCCATAGCCGGTAAGCATCACGATCCGAAGATCGGGCAAAATCGCACGAAGTTTTTCCACGACCTGAAGTCCATTTTCATCTGGCATCCGGAGATCGAAGACCGCAAACTGCGGCTCAAAATCAGTCGCTACTTCAAGAGCTTCACCCCCATTTCCAGCCGTTTTTACCTCGTAACCGCGATGCGTCATGGCGCGCGCCAGTCGTTTCCGAAAAACATCGTCATCATCGACAAGTAGTAAACGTGAATTTTTACCCATCCAAAACCTTGTTTCTTGACGGAAACCGAAGCCGAATCGTGCTTCCGCGACCCGGAACCGAATCAACTTCAAGCTCTCCTTTCATTCGATCGACAAAAGTGCGAACAACAAAAAGACCAAGACCCATCCCATAACCCGGTTCCTTAGTCGTAAAAAAAGGTTCACCAAGGCGCGCGACCACTTCCGGATCCATCCCGCTGCCCTGATCAATCACAGCAAAAACGATCCCATCTTCCTGTTCCTCAACCTTCAACCTCACCGGCTGATCCTTCTCACTCGCTTCACAAGCATTTCTCAAAAGAACGGCCAGCGACTGAAGAAGCGGCGTTTCCGGCACACAAATCGACAACGACGGCGCCACTTCCTCAAATTGAATTTGCCGGAAATAATCTTTTTTCAAAAACGGCCGCAGCAATTCCTCCAATGATGTCAGATCGACCCGATCGACCTGCGAACTATCCATATTTAAAATCTCACTTCCCACCCGATCCAAAATCGCCCGGCAGCGGTCCACCTCGCTCCGGATCAGCCTCACATCCTCCAGATAAGCTTCACTTCCGTTCATTTCGCCATGACCCTCCATGTCAGCACTGACCACAGCGATCGTGCTAAGCGGTGTCGCCAGCTCATGGGCCAATCCGGCGGAAAGAGTCGCAAGTGACGCAAAATGCTCCTGACGAACCGCCTCCGCCCGAATTTTCTCCAGCTCCCGGTGATGCCGCGCCAAACTCGCACTGAGGCGACTGACAAAATACGCAATGCCAGCGCCCGCAATCAACATGCTCAAAAGCATTCCCCGCAAATGCGCGCTCATCGTATTCCAGTCAATGATCCCGGTCGCACTGACAAGTTCATGCGGAGAAGCAAAGAGAATCCAAAAGCCGATCCCGCAGATCCCGAGAATGAGCCACGGTCCCCAAGCTGGCAGCAAAATCGCGCCGAGCGTGATGTGAAGGAGATAGAGCGCGGAAAAAGGATTATGTGCTCCACCGGTCTGATAGAGCATCGCCGTCAAAATCACCGTATCGAGAAAGATCAGCGCGAAGCTAATCAACGTTGGATGCGACAACAGTTTTCTCCGAAATAAACCGGCAAGAAGGTTCGTGGTCGCCGTAAGTCCGATGCCACCGGCCAAAAATCCGAGCGGCAACACAAGTTTAAAAAATCCAACAGCGATGACTAACGTCAAAATTTGACCGGCGACAGAAAACCAGCGCAGACGCAACAGATAGTGATAAGCCACCTGCGGTTGCTGAAGGTTCATATGAAAGCCGTTTGCCATCTTCTTTCCCAAGAGATAAAAATTTGAAAAAAACGTCAACGATTCCGCGATGGAACATCCCGCTCTGGGACTCCAAACGAATTTCGCTGCCCCTTCCCCGCGATCATCGATCCGATTTCCATCCAAACCGTTTCTTCCCGATAAATAATCTAGACTCTTCTCGATTCCCCCCATCTAGATAGAGGCCATGTCTTCCACTATCTTCACGATCGCCAACCAAAAGGGAGGCGTCGGCAAAACGACTACAGCCATCAATCTTGCCGCGGCCCTCGCCGAGAAAAAGATCCCGACGCTGGTGATCGATCTCGACCCTCAGGCAAACGCCACGAGCGGTCTCGGAGTCGAAAAAACTCCGGGCGGTAGTATCTACGGTCCGTTGAGCGGAGCAGGCGATGCGGCCGACCTGATCCTTGCAACCGAATACAAAAACCTTTATCTCCTTCCTTCCGAAGTCGACCTGGCAGCCGTCGAAGTCGAACTCTCCCAACGCGAAGACCATCTTTACCAGTTACGGAACTCTCTCCAGGGAATCGTCGAAAGCGGCCGTTACCGAGCCATCATTCTCGATTGTCCTCCGGCCCTCGGCATGCTCTCGATGAACAGCCTCGCCGCCGCCGATTATCTTCTCATTACTCTCCAATGCGAATACCTCGCAATGGAGGGTCTCGGCCAAATCCTCGACGTTCTCAACCAACTCAAGGAGGCCGGCATCAATCCAAATCTCGAGCTCGGCGGCATCATCATGACGATGTTCGATATCCGCACAAATCTTTCCCGCCAAGTCGTCGAGGAGGTCCGGAAACATCTTGAGGAATCGATGTTCAAAACCATCATTCCCCGCTCCATCCGCCTCGGTGAAGCCCCGAGTTTCGGACAGCCGATTCTCGCGTACGACGGATCCAGCGTCGGCGCGCAAGCTTATCGCGATCTCGCAAAAGAGGTGATCCGCCGCTTCAAACTCCGGTAAAACCGATCCCGGCGAACCGGTCAACAAAGCCGCGAACTCACTCGCCGCTTTCTTCCAGTTTTTTCACACCGTCCGCTCTAACGTGCTCATGGTTCCTCAAATGCTCTTCACAATAAGCATAATCACCCTCACACGATGAACAGTAACGAAATTGCATTTGCGGGTGACTCTGATCGGTGATTCCGCACGTATGACATCGGTGAAAAGGCTCATTTTTCTCCTTCCGATGCTGCGCCTGATAAGCCTCCCGCCGACGTTTCGCTTTCAGGATATGAAGAATATCCCGCCCAAAAAACAGAATGAAATTTAAGACCGATGCGAGCACGATCAACCGAACGCCCCACGATCCTGTCAAAAGCGCCCAGCCATAGCCAAGCCACGTTATCAAAGCGAACCACTTGATCT
>DATGSL010000199.1:0-3246 GCA_035302665.1 Opitutales bacterium
CGCAGGAGGTGAATCGATTCACAACGTTTCAAAAGCTCCTCGTCGAGAAAACGGATCGATCGGACGTCGATATTGATCGCGCGCTTCACACGTCGTCCGCCCGATTCGCTCATGCCGCGCCAGTTTCTGAACGAGTCGGAAATGAGCAGATAAGAGGGGATCGTGGTGATCGTTTTGTCCCAGTTCTGGACTTTGACGGTCGTCAAAGAAACATCGATCACATCGCCGTCGGCGTTTTGCTTCGGCATTTCAATCCAGTCGCCGATCTGGACCATGTTGTTAGCGGAAAGCTGGATGCCGGCGACGAAGCCGAGAATCGCGTCTTTAAAAACGAGGAGAAGAACAGCGGTCAGAGCACCGAGTCCGGACATCAGGATCATCGGCGACTTACCGAGGACAACTGCCGCGGCGAGGATGGTGCCGAGAAGGATGACGACAAGCTTGATCGCCTGAACCAACCCCTTGAGGGGCAAATCTCGCGTCCGCTCAACTTCGGAAAAGGCTGAGAGAAAGACGTTGAGGATCGAATCGATGACGAGGACAGCGACGATGACCAGGTAGACGCCGACGGAAACCCGCACAGCCTCGATGAAAAGTGGCCATTCCGTGAAAAGAACCGGCGTGAGGCGATAAAAGACGATCGCCGGTGCGATGTGTGAAAACTTCAGCAAAACGCGATGTCTTTTGAGCAGCAAAAGAACTCTCACACGCGAGCGGACGATCAGTGCGTCGATGACGCGGATGATCCCTTTTTTCGTGATAAAATTAGCGAGAAACGCAATCACGACGACAAAAGCGATGTTTGCGACAAAAACCGTCGGCGCGATTGCTTCGGTGGGAAAGCCCCATTCGAGGAGCCAGTCGTTCAGAATATTCACGCGGCGGACTGTACTTCAGGGTGGCAGCGGGGCCAATCAAAAAGGCGGAGTTTGGCTTGGTTTCGAGAATTCTCCTTGCAGAAGCGGCGCAGCGGGAAAGAGTAACGGATAGTGACGAACGGCATTTCCAACAGGCGTTTTCCTTCTTCCGAAGCGGAACTCGTCGGGGTCCTGGAGCGAATTATCTTCTTCAACGAGGAAAATCACTTTTGCATTGCTGAACTTCGGAGCGATCAGGAAGAGACGCTGGTGACGGTGACCGGGTCGTTGCCGGGAGTTCAGTGTGGCGAAACGTTGCGCCTCAACGGTTCGTGGGTGAAACATCCTCAACATGGGCGTCAGTTCAAGATCCGGAGTTTTTCATCGCAGCTACCGGCAACGGTTTACGGAATTCGAAAATATCTTGGAAGCGGCTTGGTTCCGGGGATCGGGAAGGTTTATGCGGACAAGATTGTCGACAAGTTCGGAACCGACACCTTTCGCGTGATCACGGAGGAATCGGGACTTTTGCGGACTGTTCCCGGGATCGGAAAGACGCGTGCCGTCGCCATCAAGAAGGCCTGGGATGAGCAAAAAGCGGTCCGCGAAGTGATGGTCTTTTTGCAAACGTACGGGGTTTCGACGAATCAATGTATTCGGCTCGTAAAACAATATGGAAACGAGGCGCAGCAGATTCTTCGCAACGAGCCTTATCGCATTGCGCGCGAAATTGCCGGAATCGGATTCAAGACCGCCGACAAAATCGCAATCAATCTTGGATATGCCAACGACAGTCCACCGCGCATCGATGCGGGAATCTTTTTTGCGCTGGCTGAACTCGAAAGCGAGGGAAATACCTGTTTTCCGGTCGAGGAATTTGTCGATTACACCTCGGAATTGCTAGAGGCGCCGCGGGAGAAAGTAAAGGAGCGTGCGGAAGCATTGGTCGAGGCGGGACAACTTGTGCAACATCGGCGGCCGGATGGGGAGGAAATGCTGCAACATCCGCTTCTCGATCGAGCGGAGAAAAAAATCGCCGCATCGGCCGTCGGAATTTCTTTGAACGCCTCGGTTTTGCCCCCGATCAAGGTCGAAATCGCTTTAAAATGGGCGCAGGAGAGAGCTGGTTTTTCTTTCGCGCCGGAGCAGACGGAGGCGCTTCGGAATGCTTTAACCAACAAGTTTTCTGTCATTACCGGAGGTCCGGGGACGGGAAAAACGACGATTTTGCGGGCGCTTGTTGCGATTCTAAAAGCGAAGAAGGTCCGGATTCAATTGGCTGCTCCGACTGGACGGGCGGCGCAACGATTGGCTGAAACGGCGGGCGGTTATGCGCAAACAATTCACCGGCTTCTCCGGTTTGATCCGGCGGTCGGTGGATTTACGGCGAATAGCGAAAGCCCTCTAAACGTCGATTTTGTGATCATCGATGAAAGCAGCATGATCGATGCGCGTCTGGCGGCGAGTCTGCTCCAGGCGATTCCGTTGCAGGCTCACCTTCTTCTTGTCGGTGATATTGATCAGCTGCCGTCGGTCGGACCCGGAACGGTCTTGCGCGATTTAATGGAGAGCGGCCAGGCGAAAGTGACGCGACTCGAATCGGTTTTTCGCCAGCAGCGCGAAAGTGCGATCGTTCGCACAGCGCATGCGATCAATCGCGGACAGGTTGCGTTGCCGGCGGTCACAAAAGAGCCGCACGATATCGAGACGGAGTTGGCCTTCGTCCAAGCGACAGATCCGGAAGAATGTCTTGAAAAAGTGATCGCACTTTTCCGCGAGTTTTTGCCCGGCATGGGTATCGATGTTCAAAACGATGTTCAGGTCTTGGTGCCGATGCATCGCGGGGTGGTCGGTGTTGCGAATTTGAATCAGGTTCTGCAGCGTGAATTGAACGGATCGAGCACTGGTTTGAGAGCGCCGTCCGGTCTTTTCCGGACTGGGGACAAGTTGATTCAGCTTCGGAACAATTACGACAAAGGGATTTTCAACGGCGATCTCGGCCGGGTCGTTTCCGTTTCGCCTGAAAAAGGGGAAATGAAAGCGGAATTCGATCGGAAGGTGCATCCATTTGAGCGATCCGATCTCGATGATCTGGCCTTGGCATATGCGATCAGTATCCATAAATCGCAGGGAAGTGAATATCCGGTCGTCGTCATACCTTTGTTGAAACAGCACTACATGATGTTGAGAAGAAATCTTCTCTATACGGCTGTCACCCGCGGAAAACAAAGGGTGATTCTCGTCGGCGATCCAGCGGCTTACGCGATGGCGGTGAGCAATTTCACGACAAAAGAACGGCACACCTTTTTGCGCGAGCGATTCTGAGAAATATCGGACGATTCGTGGGAATCGGTCGGTTTTTTCTTCGATCTTTTCGATCGGTCAGGTA
>DATGSL010000200.1:0-3159 GCA_035302665.1 Opitutales bacterium
GCTTGATAATTGGGCCTGGGTGTCGTTGAACGGCACCCTTAGCTACAACGGAATTCCGCTTGCGGAGGGAAGTCAGTTCTACGTCGAGACAGGCGAATTCTCGCACTGGTTCGAGATCACGTATCAAGGTTCGGGTGGTTATAATCTTGCCATCCAAGCTGTCGAAGGAGGCGAGCCACCTTCGGATGCATTCAGCGATTGGGCGAGCGGATATGGCCTCGCTGGAGCCGATGCCGCTCCGGACGCAAGTCCGGCCGGAGATGGTTTCACCAATCTTCAGAAGTTCGCGTTTGGCTTGAATCCAACCGTTCCTGCAGCCTCGCTTGCGGATGTTTCGCGCGACGGTGATCTTCTGGTTCTCCGCTGGAATCAGCGAGCTGGCGGCGGAATCGATTATGTTGTTGAGACCAGTGATTCCCTCGCGGCCGACAGCTGGACAGTGATTCCGGATGCGGAACCGTCGGTGATGAGCACTCCCGATGTCACGCCTCCCGCAGGCTACGAGCGGGTCGAATGGACGGTCGATGTCAGCGGTGAAAACAGCCGCGCCTTCTACCGTGCTTCAGCCACGGTCGACGCAAGTCTTCTGCCATAACTCAATCATTCATGCATGCGGGGCAGCCTTTACGGCTGTCCCGCAAACATGATACAAACATCAAACCATCTCAGGGAAAAACAGGAGTCAGGACTTCTGCCCGGAGAAAAATCTTTAACCTCAATTATGCCATCAACGACCCTTTCTCGAACAAAAACCTCATCTGCTTTCTCCTCCCGTAAAACCGGTTTTACTCTGATCGAACTTCTCACTGTGATCGCGATCATTGGAATTCTGGCGTCGATTCTCATTCCTGTCGTCGGATCCGTGCGCGAAAACGCCCGCAAGTCAAAGTGTATGAGCAACATGCGTCAGGTGGGGCTTGCGATTCTCGCCTACGAGAGCGAATACGGAGTTCTTCCCGGACCGAGTTTCCGGCGTGTGCGCAAACCGGTTACGCGTTCCGCAGATTACCGCGAGATCAACTGGACGCTTTCCGATTTTGTCGGCCTCCGATCCGAGGTTTTCGAATGTCCGACCAATGCGATGGTTTTCGATTCCACTTTAAATCCGCACAACGTCGCTTTTGTTTTAAACAATATTAACAACTCTAACTACTCAAATCCGCAACGATACTTCGGATATCCGAATCGGGCGCAATCGCAGCCTTGGGTTCCTGGCGGAATCATTCCTGCGGATCACGAGGGTAATCCCAAAAGTCTCGATCAAATTATCTCGGCCGGAACGAGCGAGATCGGGCGCGAAATAACGGAGCTTACCCAAATTTGGATGATCACCGACGCGGATGCCGGCATTTACAATCGGAGAAATGCAAACATCGGTTCGGACAGTGCGTTTTTGGAGGATGGTGCCGGATACGCTCACGGCGACGGACGAAATTACGTTTTTTTCGATGGACATGCGGAATACCGGAAGCATGAAAATTTGCCATGGTATGGCTATCCGGTTTCCAATTGATTTTGTTTGGGCGAGCGGGAAAGAGCTGAGAATCGCTTGAATTTATTCCCGTTTGGAACCGGTAAAACCGGGACGAATTTATGAAAAATTATTTAACCCTCTCGATCACGTGGACCTTGCTGGGCTTATTCCTGCCGGGGCAGTTGGTTGGCGACACCTCGGAAGGTCGCGAGATTTCGGCGATCATCGATTCCGTTGCTCCGGCGTTGATGGAAGAAGCCAATGTTCCAGGAATTTCCGTAGCACTGATTCAGAATCATGAAGTGGTTTGGTCGGGGCAATATGGTGTCACTTCTGCTCTCGATCCGAAGCCGGTGACCGATGAAACCGTTTTTGAAGCGGCATCAATGTCGAAACCAGCCTTCGGATTTGTTGTTCTTCGGCTCGTGGAGGAAGGTCTGTTTGATTTGGATAAGCCGCTGGTTGAATATCTTGGAGCGCCTTACATTGAGGATGAGCCGTTGCATGAAAAAATTACCGGGCGGATGGTTCTTTCGCACCGCACCGGCTATCCGAATTGGCGCCGGGGAAATCCGCTTGTCCCGGCGTTTGTGCCCGGGACCGGCTACAGTTATTCGGGCGAAGGTTTTCTTTTTCTTCAGCGAACGATCGAGCATCTGACCGAGCGTTCCGTTGAGGATCTGATGCGCGAGTACCTTTTTGAGCCGCTCGGAATGAGCGCGAGCAGCTATATTTGGAGGGAGGATTACAATGAAATCGCCTCGGAAGGTCATACGCGCGATGGCGAGCTGTTGGAGGGAGATCGCCGAATTTACCGGACACCGAACACTGCTTACAGTCTTTACACGACGCCAAATGATTACGCGAAATTTCTGATCGCCATGATGCGGACGACGGATCAGGAACCGCTCCTTCCAAGCGTGGAGTTTCGGTCAAAGATGCTTCAGCCGATAACTTTTGTGGAAAGCCGCAAACCGCTCGATCGCGGTGATGGCAATACCGACGGACCGGTTTACTTCGGTCTCGGCTGGAGAATCGACACGACGCCGACAGGAAATCGGATTTGTCACAGCGGATCGAATCGCACCGGGTTTCGATGTTACAGCGAATTCATTCCGGAATGTGGAAACGGGATCGTCATTATGACGAATTCCGTCGGAGGTGTGTCGGTTTGGCAAGGTGTGATGGCCGCTGTTGGCGTTCAGCTCGATTGCTCTTCTTCGCTTTCAGAATCGGCCGGAAATTAAAGGAATCTTTCTCATGCAATTTTTTAATCGGATCAGACTTTTTCAGAAAACCGCACCGGTTTTCGTCGTTGCGGTCAGTTTCGCCTTTTGGGCTCCATTTTCGGATGCCGCTATTTTCCGGACCTTGTCGGCGGATGCTGAAGGGCCGAATGTGGTTTTGGTAACGCCGATGCCGACTCATTCGGGGTCGATTGGAGTAGCGAAACAGGTGGAGACCCTGCCGCTTCAGAAGGGACAATTGACTTTCGTCGAGCTCGAGCGCGGGGAAACAGCGGAAGATTTGCCCGCGCTTTTGGAGTCATTTTCATTTACCGATGCAGATCGTCCCGATTGGCTTTGGATTCATCGGAGTCTGTTGAACGATTCGATCGATAAGCCGGTGATTCGGTTTTCGGCCGAAGCGGGAGATGAGTGGGCGGAGGTTTTAAAAAAGCGTTT
>DATGSL010000201.1:0-6257 GCA_035302665.1 Opitutales bacterium
CTCCATTTCCGCACATTTCGCCGCGGGAGCCGTTTGCGTTGAAGTAAATCATTTGCGCGTCGAAATCGCTTTTCGGGCTTTTTGCCAAGAGAATCAAGCCGTCGGCTCCGATTCCGAAACGCCGGTGACAGAGTTGGCGGATTTGGTCGGGGGAAAGCGAAATCGCGGCATCGAAATTTTCGATAACGATAAAATCGTTACCGGCGCCCTGCATTTTGGTGAACGGGATGTGCATTGGGGAACTCCCGGTGGTCGGTCTGGTGCGGATTTATTTCTGCTGTTGATCTCCGTCGCCCTCTTCGATCCGGTCGTGCTTCGAGCGGGTTTGGATCCGGAGGTTTTCGCCTTTGTAGTAGGCGAGACTGTTGGGCGGGATCGATTCCATGAGCCAGACGTTTGCCCCGACGATTGAGTTGGCGCCGATTCGGGTATCGCCGCCGAGGATCGTTGCGCCGGAGTAGATCGTGACATGATCTTCGATATCCGGATGGCGTTTGATGCCTTTGACGATTTTGCCAGATTCGTCGACTTTGAAGGAACGGGCGCCGAGGGTAACTCCTTGGTAAAGTTTTACATGTGAACCGATTGTTGTGGTTTCGCCGATGACGACGCCGGTTCCGTGGTCGATGAAAAAGTGGGAGCCGATTTTTGCGCCGGGGTGGATATCGATTCCGGTAAGTCGGTGCGCGTGTTCGGTCAGCATTCTCGGGAGGAGCGGGATTTTTCTCTCGTAAAGGATGTGGGCGATCCGGTAGAGAGAAATCGCGATCACGCACGGATAAGCGAGGATGATTTCTTCGTAACTCCGCGCAGCTGGATCTCCGATATAGGCGGCATTGACATCGGTCAGGAGGATTCTGCGGATTCCGGGAAGCTGTCTAAGGACGTGAACGGTCTCGGCTTCGGCTTCCGTTTCGTTGATTTTTTTCTCCATGCAGGCAAAAGACTTACCGATCTCGGTTGTCAGATTTTCCCGCAGGTTGGCGAGGCAAGTATCGAGCGAACGGTCGAAATCTTCTTTGGTCAGAGTCTGTCCTTCGAAGAAGCCCGGAAAAAGAAGGTGCATGAAATCCGAGACGAGCGAGTCGACCGCTTCCCTTGATGGAAGATTCGGGCCATCGAGATGATTGATCCCGCCGTGGGTTCTGTAGGAAGCGAGGAGGTTTTCCTTGATTGTATCCATCAGCCGTAAAAATCGTTGAGGTTAAGCGGGAACTTTGTGGGGAGCAATCCCGGAGTCAGAAAGGCGAGTTAGATTGAGTATTTAAATTCGGAAATCACCGAGTATGAATAGGTTGTCCAGTCCGTTTGTTTCGAGTTCGGTTTGGACTTTTTCTTCGATTTCGGTTCGTCGCGTGCGGTACGTTTGTCCGCTCCAGCTATCGATTTCGTTTCCAAACTTGGCATCCATTATTTTATCGGTGAGGCGTTCCCGAAGTTCGTACCAGAAAACACGATTCGTATGCGGGTCGACGAATTGTTTGTCCAGTTCGAAGGAAAACTCGATGCTTTCGAAATAATCGTCCCGCTCGTGGTCGATATCGACGACCGCACCGAATCCGGAATCTTGGGCGATCGAGAAGATCTTTCGTCGGAAGGCCGAGATTTCTTGATTCCCTTTGTCCGGATCCAAGTAACCGTTTGCGACGTAATCGGCGAGATAGACGATCTTTAGGAGAGTGAGAAATTCGTTATTGGTGAGTTTCAGGTTCATGGGAGGGAAAAGTTTTACAGGAAGAACGTTTTAAAAGGAAGAATGAAGAAGGCTGAATCGGTTTTGGAAATATTGGACAAAGTGGATTTTGCAAAGAAAGATTAAGGGTTTGAAACGTCTCGCGGTGGTCGGCAGGATGGCCTTTCGAAAAAGCGACTGCGAAATTCAGCTTTTCCACATGGGAATTTTGACCAGATGTGCCGAATGGAACTTTTTTGGCCGGTTTCGGCTGAGGCTGCGCTTGTACCGAATGGACGTAGGAAAAGGCATTTTCAGCTTTTTTGTTGGTTTGCTCGCTATAGGAACTGTTTTTTGCGCAGTTGAAGATCCGTTGGCTATCGACGAATCGTTGGCGAATGAAGACTCGGTGCGGCAGATCTGGCAGGTTCGCGATGCGGACCGTGCGCTGAAGATGGGTTTTTCTTCGCTGGCAGCTGCCGGTTACCGGGAACTTTTGGAAGCGCTTCCGGCAGAGGATCCTCGCCGCGACGAATTGCTTCTGTCGTTGGCAACTGCTTTGATCAGTGAAGGCAGATCTGCCGAGGCGGCTGCTGTTCTCGATCAACGGAAAGATCGGGAGACGCCGACCTATCAACTTCGGCGAGCGGCGCTCGATTGGCAGGCTCATCGATGGGAAGAGTTGGAGGAGAGACTTGATGGGCTCGACGCTGATTCTTTGCCGGATGAAGAGCGCGGTTGGTATTTTTTCCTTAAAGGCTTGGCGGCCGATCGGGAAGGTGAAAAAGAGGTGGCTGACGAAGCTTTTTCGCAGGCTTTCGAGTTGGCGGTTTCCTCGCATCAGCAGGCGGCCTTTTTGCTCGGGCAATATCGGGCGCGGCTTTTTTCGGGCGAGGCAAGCGAAGAACTTGCGGCGAAACTGAAAGAGCAGATGGAGGAGTTTTCTGGTCAGACAACAGGACTTCGTTTTGCTCAGCAATATGCGATCGTTCTCAATGAACTTGGGCAGAAAGAGGAAGCGGCCAAGGTGATCCGGGAGCAAATTCAGCGGGTTTCGTCGGCGGAGAAGGAGTTGCGCGACCAGTTTTTGCTTTTGGATGGATTGATCAGCGGAGCTGGAAGTGGCCACGGGCGTGAATCGATGCGCGAATTGCTCGAAACCGGTAGCAGCCGCCGACTTCAGCGGATCGCGTTGCAGCAACTTGCGGGGCATGTCACCGATGAAAACAGTCTTTTTGTTTCCCGGTTGTTGTCTCGGTTGATTGAAGCCGATCATCCGTTGATCGAGGAACTTCACCTTTATCGCGCGCAGTTGACCCTTCGCGAGACTCACAATGCAGAGGATCGAGCGGCGCGATTTGAGCAGGCGACGGCCGATGCGGAAACGATTTTGACGCAATATCCAGGATCGCGTTTAAAGGTGGAAGCTCTTGAGGTTCTTGCGGCAAGTGCTTGGGAGCAACGTCGTTACCGGACGGCGGCCAATCATTTGACGAGTTTGCGCGAGGAGCTATCGACACCGCACAGACGGGGAGAGGTCGGGCTTCTCGTCGCTGATTCGTATTTCCGAGCGGGAGAGGTCAATCGTGCCGTGGAGGATTATCGGAATGCAGCCGATGCTTACGGAACTGTTCTTCGGGAACACCCCGATTCGATCTCGCCGGGTCTGATTTTTTATCAGCGGATTCTTGCGGAGATTCGCGGGGGGAGAATGGATCATGCGCGGCGTCAACTCGATGAAATTCCGGAGGAGCTGGCGATCGAGCCGGCATTTCGTTGGCAGGCGGAGTGGAATTTTGTCAAAGCGATGCAAGAAGCGGGCCAAATGGAGGAGGCTTACGAACGGGTAACCGCGCTTTTATCCGAGGAGAATCCGAATGGCATTATTTTGGATGAATTGCGGGTGCGGTTTGCTTGGCTGGAGGCGCAGTTGTCGTTTGATGCGGGTCAGCCTGAGAAAACGATTCCGTTGGCCGAAGCGGTGATTGCGCGCGTTGAGGAAGAGCCATCTCCGGTCGATGAGCCGGTTCGCAGCAGGATCATCAGTTATGCGCTTCTCTTGCGCGGTCAGGCGCAGCTGGCGCTGGGAGAGGCGGAGGCGGCGTTGGCCGCTTTTAAAGAAATCCGCGAACGGTTTCCGGAGACCGATCCGGCGATTTATTCGATTTTGGTGGAGGCTCGTTATTATACGCAGGTCAATCGCACGGTCGATGCGCAGCAGTTGCTCACATCGCTTGCCGATGCTCACAAGGAGAGTCCATACGCACCGATCGCGCTTTATGAAGCGGCCTTGAATGCGCAGCGGCGAGGTCAGGAGAGTTCTTATCAAGATCAGGCGATTGCTCTGCTCGAGCGCTTGGTCGAAGAATATCCGGGACATGAACTCGCCTTTTACGCTCGGCTCGATCAAGGCGATCTGCTCCGTCAGCTCAATCGATTCGAGGCTGCGGAGATCGTTTATCTTTCGATTGAAAACAATTTCGCCGATCATCCCGATATTTTTCTCGTGCAACTTTCGCTGGCTGATTCCTATCTCGCTCAGGCTGGGAAAAATGGAAAACAGAAGTTTGAGAACGGTGTGGCGATTCTCGAGCGGCTCTTCGATTTGCCGGCGGTTGCGGCCGATGTCCGGGCGGAAGCTGGTTTTAAGCTCGCTTTTGCGAATACCCGTCAAGGTCGGGAGGGTCGGGCTCAACAGATTTACTGGACGGCGATTTCGAATCTTTATCTCGACGAAAATCTTTCCTCGCAGCTCGGGAGCCGTGGCCGTTACTGGATCGCTCGTTGTTTGCTTGAATATGCTCAACAGTTTGAGCGTGAAGGGCGGCTTGAAGAGGCGAGGAGAGCTTATGCGTTGATAGCCGAAGGAGGATTGCCGGGAGAATCCCTCGCGGCGGCCAATCTCGCCCGTCTGATGCCGAAGGAACATCTGCAATGAATTTTTTTAATCTGACACTTTTTGAACAAGGCGGCCCGATTATGTGGCTCCTGCTTTTGTTGAGCCTCTTTGCGTTGATTTTGTTCATTGAACGCGTCCTTTTTTTGCACACGGCGCAAATTCGCTCGACTGAATTTGTTTCGGGAATAAAGAACAGCTTGCGAAAGCGGCGTTTGGTCGAGGCGTTGACGCTCTGCGAGGAGACGCCCGGTCCGGTCGCGCAGGTTGTGAAAGCCGGGCTTCTCAATTACGAGGAGGATGAGGAAAAAATGCGGTTTGCGATTCGCGAGGCGGCGCTAGTGGAGATTCCGACCCTCGAGCGCCGGATCGGGTCGATTGCAGCGATAGCGCAGGCGGCGCCGCTTCTCGGGTTGTTGGGAACGGTTCTCGGCATGATTTCCACTTTTGACATCGTGCATGCCGAAGGGCCGTATGTGAATGCGAGTCTCGTCGCCGGAGGGATCTGGCAGGCGTTGTTGACGACAGCTGCCGGATTGGCGATCGCGATTCCGGCGTATCTCGGACATCATTTTTTGGCCGGTCGGGTTCGTGCGCTGGTCAATGACATGGAGTGGGTTGGAAACGAGATGATGCAGTTTCTTCTGAAGGATTTACCGAAGGAATTTGCAGAAAGTGACGACGAATGATCACGCGGCCACTCAATTTACAGAAACACCTGAAGCGGCCGTCGAGTCGGCTCAATCCGGTTCCGCTACTCGATGTTCTGTTGATCGCTCTATTTTTCTCGCTCGTCGGATCTCATTTTGTTCTGGCTCCCGGACTGACCTTAAACTTACCGGAAGGAGATGACGAGATGATGGCTGGTCTGCCGACCTCAGCGTTTTTGACGGTCCAATCGGAGGATGTTCTGCTCTTCCAGGGTGAAATTCTGGCGATGGATCAGTTGGAATCGACGCTGGTCGAATACGTGACGAAGCGGGGCGAGGCGAGTCTCGTGATTTATGTCGATCGCGATGTTTCGGTGCAGACATTGCTGACGGTTTCGGGAATTGCCCGCGATGCGGGAGTGAAACGGGTTCAGGTGGCATCGCAGCCCCGGCAAACGGAGCCGCGGGCGATACCGTCGATTTTTCCGGAGGGATCGTGACGCGAAGAAGGAAACCATCGGCCCGCTTGATTTGGTTAACCGGCATCGTGTTGGCGCTTGCGGTTCACGCGGCCGGACTTTTGGTTTTTCGGGTGGAGAAGGAAGAGGCGGAGGTTCCGGAGGCTGATTATTCTTTTGCGAACCTTTCGCCGCTCGGCGACGATGGCAGTCAGACGCTTCACGAATGGGCTTATCTTTTTGATACGTCGCCGCTTTTTTTCCCGACGCGTTGGAATGCATCGGGTGCATCGGTAGCGACGGCAGCGCTCGATCAACGCCCGGAGCCGCTTTTTCTACCTTTCCCGGCTCGTCTTTCTTATGGAGAGCGTGATTTCGGACTTGGGGCAATTGTCTCGGTTCAGATGGAAACGCCTTTGGAAATTTTGCGCGGGTTTGACGATCCGGTTCGCGGCGTTTTTGGAGAAGGAAAAGTCGAGATCGCGGCCTTGGAAGAGCGGTTTGCGCTTGTGGAAGTTCTTGCACCCGATGGAAGTGGAGCGATTTTGGAGAAAACGATTCCTGTCGAGGGAGCGCCGAAA
>DATGSL010000202.1:0-3806 GCA_035302665.1 Opitutales bacterium
CAAAGATCGGTTCGCTCATCCGGAACGCGGCCATAATTGAGATCGAAGAGCGCCTTATAATGCTTCACCCCGAACGGCTGTTTTTCTAAATCGTCCGCGAAATTTTCCGGCAAACTCAAATCCCACTTTTTCTCAAACCAGCTCAACCGCTGAGCCGTTGACTGCAATCCCGCGATCGCTCCTTTCGGATGCGGCGTCTCAATCGGATCCGATTGAAAAAACATAATGTCGTGCGGATTGATCAGATTGCATACATGCAGCCACGGCTGATCGAGCTGCGGCGCACGATGTTCGAGCCAATCGATCGTTTCGAAGCAGCCGTTCCATCAAGCTGCTCACCTTGAAGGGGCGCGCCAAACATTTCTCCCCATTGCTGATAATCGGCAAACCCATGTCGCTCAAGAGCATCTTCGCTTCTCGGAAGTTCCGACAAATGCCACTTGCCCTTGAAAGAGGTGTAATAACCCCGGCCTCGCATCAGATGACCGATCGTCGGAATCGACGGCGACAGTTCATCGATCCAGGCAAAATTCGTGTTGTCCCACAATCCGGTTTTTTTCGCATGAACACCTGTCCACATCGTTGCCCGCGACGGCGTGCAAATCGGCACCGTGCAATAATGGCGCTCGAACGTAACCCCCCGTTCCTCCAAACGCCGCATCGCCGGAAACTCCACCTCCTCCGGCACCTGCATCCGCGCATCCCATTGATCCATACAAAGTATCAAAATATTCGGACGATCGGATTTCCCCATTTCCATTTTCTCCCCTCCGTTTGCGATATTCATAATCTAATTCAAAAGAACATTTCTGCCCGATATTCGGCGCAAAAGAGCCGCCATCGGAAAAAGAATGGCAAACGTCAGAAGAGAGAAAAGAACGACCATGATGATCACACCGGGCGCCTCAAAACCTTGAGTCGCGACCACAGTTGCCGCCGCAATGTTGCGTTGGGCCGTCCCAAGCCCCAAAACGCTTCGCGCAGCCAGATCCGGGCCTCCAAAAAGAAAACCGATTCCAAACGCGCCTCCAATAATGACGACCGACAGCAAAACCGTAGCAAAACTGAGCACCGTCAAAATCGATCCAAAATGCAAAACGATCGTGATCGCGATCAACACAACCAGAGCAACGGTCGAGATCTTGTTCGCCACCGGCTCCAGACTGTGTGCCCAGCCTTCATTACGAGCGGCAATAAAAAGACCGAGCGCTAGCGGCAAAAGCATCGTCGTCACCAGCGGAGCAGCGATCGCTCCCGCTCTCACATCGGCTTCCGGCAAAACCGCGGGAACAACAAACGGCATGTAAACCATCGTCACAATCAGCAAAAGGACCACAAGCGTTCCGCTGAGCGCCAAATCGCCACGTGCAGCTTGAACGAGCTTCAACGTAAAAGGTGCTCCCGCGGCACAGGTAACCAAAAAACCCGACCTTAAGGGGCAAATATCGCCACAACCGTCAGAAGAAGATAGGCGAGTAACGGCACCAACAAAAAATTGGCCAGCAACGCCCGAATCACCCACGAAACATCCCGCAACGGCTCCAGAAGCTCTCGCGCGCTGTACCGAAAACCGATCGCAAAAGAACGACCGCGAGATTTAGGAGCATTCCCAAAAAGCCGTTCATCTCCGCGCCCCCTTTATGACCCAACCAGACCCTCGGTCATGCTGTTCCCCCTCCACGAAAGAAACCTAGCACATCCGATTCGCCCTTCAAGATAGACACCGGAAAGCAGACCTCCGAGAGGGCAAAAAGTAAAAGCGCCATTTCTGACGCTTTTACTCAAAATAAAACAGCTCGGAACTCTCTACCGTCAGAAAGTCGTCGCCCGATCACCCGCCCAGTAAACCGTCGTCGGATCATCGGGAATAGCGGCCCGCGTGCGGCGCTCGACATGGCCATCATAAAAAAGAACGTTTGCCGAACCGTTGTGCGGAACGGTTCCGAATCGATTGAAATAATAATTGACGGTCGTATACGAATAATACGATTCGACAACGGCCACCGTCTGCGTCGCATACTCGAGCGTTGCCAAATTCACCGCGCTGCCTCTCTGACTTCCTCCCGGCTGGGCAAATGTATTCCATCCATACGAAGAATAAGCTCCGAAATCTTCCGCATTTCCACCGTAGAAAATTTCTGCGGGCGCCATCCTCGACGACGGATAATTGTTAAAAATCGTCGGGCAATGAAAGACCGTTCGAGCAACCGGCATGTCATCGGGATTGTGCCGAACATTCTGCCGGGTCGGCGGAAGATCCGATCCGGCATAAGGCCAAAGAGTGTATTGAAAATTCGCCTCGATGCTCGTTCCACTCGTGCCGCCAGTCGCATTTTCATGAGCGCGCAAATTGAAATGCGGAGGCGCAAAATCATTGTGATCAGCCGCATAAGCCATGACCGCCTGACCGATCTGACGCATGTTCGCCGCACAGGAGGCCGCGCGGGCATTTTCCCGGACCGCACCAACAACCGGAATCAGAATCGCCGCAAGGATTCCGATGATCGCAATCACCGTCAGAAGTTCAATCAAGGTAAATCCGCGGGAAAGCGGCCGGGAGGAGTTGGTAAAGGGCAATTTCATAAGAATCCTTTTGTTGATTACTAAATCAGTTGGGAGAAAGTCAAAGCGCTGAACCTGATCGACTTAAGACAATCCGAATTTGCTAACAGTCGCGTCACACCGGTTGCCCAAGCCGAACGACAAGGTTCTGAAGCATGACTAAGAAACACATCGTCACCGAACGTGCCGATCGACGATTATGCAACATAAATGTAACCAATTGGTGAATTTTCCCCAGAAAACCTCCTCGAAATCCACCCATTTTAATCTTTCAAAAATCCCTTCAATAAAAACTCAGCCCACCCGCGTCCCGGCTCCCAACCAATCCACCGATCAAAAGCCGAACCTGCCGCGGTCGACTTTTTCTCCCCGAAGAAGCGCGACCGCTACATCCGCGGAATCCACGAAAGCACGAGCGCCTCGTGGTCGAACATCCAATCGCGCGCCACGTCCGCCGGACTGTCATCAGAATCGTCGATCTGCTCCATGAGATCGAGCAACTGACTCTCCGTCAGAGCGAAGTTAATGAAAAACTGAGCAACTTCGGGAAATTCCTCCTGAAAACCTTTCCGTACAACCGTTTTCAAAGCATCAATCGGATAAACCGAATGTGGATCCTCGAGCACCTTAAGATCGAACCGCCCGAACTTCCAATGCGGTTTCCAACCGGTCACGACGATCGGTTTCTCGTTGTCGATCGCATTCGAAAGGGCCGCCGTCATCGCCGGTCCGCTCGAAGCGACCTGACTGACGTCGAGGTTGTATTCGTCAATCGCACGCTCGGTGTTCCGGTAAATGCCGGCACCCGGATCGATCCCGATGATCTCGCCGTTAATCTCGTCCGCAATGTCGTTGATCTCCTCAATGCTCTCGATCTCCATATACGCAGGCACGACGAGCCCCGTCACTCCGTAGCTGAAAATCGGCCCGAGATCGGTCAGCCGGTCGCCATATTCCTCCCAATACGGTTCGTGCGTGTACGGCAGCCACGCGTCGAGCAACGCATCCTGATCTCCACCCGCGATCGCGGCGTAGATCGTACCAGGATCCGCCTGCGTAAGCTCAACCTCGTAGTTTAAATGCTCGTCCAGAACGGCCGCCGCAAGATGTGTCATCGCAATACCGTCAGCCCAATTCGGATAGGCAATGCGAATCGTTTCCGCCGAAGCAGTCGCAGACAGCGCCAGAGCGCCCAACGCCAGAGTCGTTTGAATGATCTTTTTCATAAATATTTTCTGTTTCGA
>DATGSL010000203.1:0-4807 GCA_035302665.1 Opitutales bacterium
TCAACCGGAGATTCCGCAGAATACAGGAAACGTCGGGCGACTCTGCGCGATTACCCGGTCGCGCCTGCACCTGATCCATCCGCTCGGTTTCACGATTACCGATCGCCACCTCCGGCGCAGCGGAATGGATTACTGGAAATCGCTCGATGTGCATCATCATGAAAACTGGGATTCTTTCCTGGCGAGCGGTCTGGGCCCGAGGCGGCTGTGGCTTTTTACAACTCGGGCCAAGAGAAGCTTCTGGACGGCATCATTTGCCGATGGTGACGGTCTTTTGTTTGGAAATGAAACGGCGGGCGCGCCTGAGTGGTTGCATAATGAGGAGCAGATTGAGGGCCGGATTGAAATTCCCCGTTTCAATAGCGAGCTTCGTTCCCTGAATCTATCGACAAGTGTCGGAATCGCGACATACGAAGCTTTGCGTCAGGTAACTTTCGCTGGAGGATAATTTCTTCGTATTAGCGTCGGCCCCAATGGCGGAGTGCAGCGAGCAGATATCCTTCGAGGGCGGCTCCGTCCTGAAGATTGACGTGAAGAAGCCCGGCCATTTTGTCGAGATCCGCGGCGGTCCGTATAAAAGCCCGAATCGCTTTGGGATCGTGCAATTGGGATTCGGCAAAAGTGCGGAGACGGCGGCCGAGCTCGGTGAAAATTTGATCGCGCACGTTGATACGGATCTCCGCGAAATAAGCTTCTTCCTCCTCTTCCGTCAGTGATTCCGGCAGCTTCTCCTTGCGCGTTTCCCATTCTTGATCGACGGCCGATTTCAGGAGCGGTGCAAAGCGGGAGGAAAGCCCGTAGAGACCGATTACCTGAGCGGAGATTTCCGATCGCTGTTTGATTCCGGGTCTCATTTTTTCCAGCCAAGCCGAGTAGTCATCGAGCCAGGAAACGATCGATTCGGAAAGGAGGTCGTCACTTCTTCCGGTCGGCAATCGAAAATGAAGGCAACGGCTCCGGACTGTGGCGAGCAGGAAATGGGGACGTGTCGTCAGGAGCAGCAAAGTCGTTCCGGCGGGCGGCTCCTCTAGGGTTTTCAGAAAAATATTGACCGATGATTGGTGCATCCGGTCGGCTTCGTGAAAGATGGCGACTTTCGCTCCGCCGCGGTACGAGGAATGGTGGACCTTGCGGATCAGGTCGCGAGTGTCATCGACCGATATTTGCCGCATTTTTCCGGTCGGTCTGATGGTGAAAAGATCGGGATGGTGGGCAACGTCTTCCGGAGCGTCCGGGATTTTGAGGATCTCTGCCGCGAGACGATAGGCGATTTTTTCAACCGATCCGATTTCTTCGCCGCTGATGATCAGACTGTGGGAAAGCCGACCTTCGCGGAGCGCATCAAACATGACGCGGGCCGGACGGCTTGCGAGAATATCATCGGTTGAGGAGAGGAGAGATGGCATTCCAAATTTTTTCTGCGACTTCTTCGATAGGAGGTGTTCCGTCAATCACGATAAAACGTTCGGGAAACGACTTCGCCAAGACGAGATATCCTTCGCGTACCTTGCGATAAAAGGCAACGTTCTCCTGTTCCATCCGGTCGGGAAGATCGCTGGCGCGGTGCCGGATCCGGCTCAGACCGGTCTCGGCTGGCACATCGAGCACGATGGTCAGGTCCGGCACAAGATCTCCTGCGGCGAAATGGTTGATCGCGTTGACCGGATCGCGAGAAATTTTTCGCGCCATTCCCTGATAAACGGTTGTTGAATCGAGAAAACGATCGCAGAGGATGATTTTGCCTTCTTCGAGGCTCGGGATCATCACTTCGTGGACCAATTGCGCCCGGCTGGCGGAGAAAAGGAGCAATTCGGCTGCGGGCGTCATTCCTTTTCCCGCAGTGCTGTGTTTAAGAAGATGGCGAATCTCCTCACCAATTTCCGTTCCGCCCGGTTCGCGGGTTACAACGACATCGCGTCCGGTAGCCTCGATCCGCTTCATCAGCAGGGCGATCTGCGTCGATTTGCCGCTTCCCTCGGAGCCTTCGAACGAGATCAGGAGACCTTTATTACCTGGCATGCCGTTGTCCTTGTTTTTCATGTTGGAAGAATTTTTGGCCATTGTGGTTTATTTCCACTGACGGAGAAAATGATCGATGTCGCTAAGCGATGGACTTTTGCCGGTGCGGACGAAGTATCCGGATGCACCGACTCCGGCCGTGAGAGAGGTGCGGGGTGAAGCTTCCATCAATTGTCCGAGACAGAAGCCGGCGTTGAAATGGTCGCCACCGCCGGTGGTTGTCCATGGTTTTTCAGTAAAGGGACCCGGAATCCACCAACTGTCTCCACGGGTGGCGCAGGCGGCTGAGTCAACTGGATGGATGACGACGGTGTCGATCTGAAGTTTTTGGCGGATTCTGCTTGTCAGGCGCCGCAGACCTGCCTCGTCCGGTTCTTCCGTTGCAATTTCAAGCGCCCGGGCGATTTCGTGACCTTCCTTCAGGTTCAGGCCGAGCGTGACGCTGCCCCATTCCTGAAACCGGGAAATCGTGCTTAGAACGCTCCGAATATCGCTCACCGATCGTTTGGCAGGATCGCAGAGGTCGAAGAAAAAGATCCGCTGGTCGCGCGGTGGTAAAACTGGAAAGACCCGGTCGAGCAGGCTCTGGAGGATCCGGCTCATTTTCGGGATCATCGTCCAGTTCATCAAAGCGATCAGGTCCATCCGTGAGAAAAGGTCGAGAAAAACCCCATCGCCGATCTGTTCGATCATTCCTTCGTAGGAGATATCGTCGAGGGTCGCGAGTTCGCCGAGCATGATTTTTCCGTCGGTAAACTCCAGGTTGTGGCTAATGCTCGGATCGGCGATCGAAATCGCGTCGCTTTTGTCGGCAAGATCCTGAAAAATCGGATGGATTTCCGGTTTTCCCAGCGCACCGATGTAACGAACCTTCAGACCGGCCGCGAGCAGTGCCTGAGTGAGAATCGGGCCGTTCCCTCCGAGCCTTTCTGCCACGGGATACAGTTCGATATTTGTGCTTTTCCCGGCCGCGCGGAGGATTCGTTCGCCGAATTCGGTGATCGTCTCGATCGGTGCAAAATCGTCACCCGCTCCAAAACGCTGACCGACCGGCCGTCTGATTCGATCAATAAATCCATCAAATCCGACAAGTCCGGTTTTCGAACTGAGCGCGCTCCGTTTTGCACTAAGCTCCTCCAGCGCTTTGCTTTTGAAATCCATTGTTTATCGAAGGATCAGTAAAATCAACGGGAGCCGAAACATCAATGTCAATCAGCGGAGAAGTTCCAAGTTGATTCCGGCATTTTTTTGCGAAGACTACGCCGATATGACTTTCGACCTGCTGACAGTTTCGTTTTTTGCTCAGGCAGCTGAACCTGGACTGGTGACTTATTTTTCCCAATCGAATCTAGCGGGGAAACTCATCGTTCTTATTCTCGGCGTATTCAGCTTGGTTGCCTGGACCCTCATGATTTCAAAGTACCTCGAACTGAGCCGATTGCAGCAGTTAAACTATGCTTTTGAGGACCGTATCACGCAGATGCCGCTTCTCTTTGATCCTCAGAATCCGGCGAAGGTAAACGAGGCGATTCCTTACAGCTTTCTTTACGGAGAAGCGGTTTCGGCCTTTTTTCGCGCAGGGCGGGAGGAGGATCGCGGTCAGGATCCGGCGGAGTTCAGGAAAATGCGGATGGGCCGGGTTGAAAACGCTCTTCAGCGCGGGGTTTCCCGCAAATGCACCGACTATGAAAGCAAAATGGTTTTTCTTGCATCGATCGTAAGTGGCGCTCCTTTTCTCGGGCTTCTCGGTACGGTTTGGGGCGTGATGGATGCCTTTGGATCGGTCGCGCTGAGTCCGTCGGTCACGTTGCAAATGTTGGCGCCGGGAGTTTCGGGAGCTCTTTTGACAACCGTTGCCGGACTTGTCGTGGCTATTCCGTCTGTTTTTGGCTACAACTTTCTCTTAACAAAAACCAAAGAGTTGATGACCGAACTGGAAAATTACGCCAGTCATTTGGCTGACCGGATCGAAATCGAAACTAGCTGATTTTCAATTTCTTATGTCACGATCGTTTAGAAGAAATCCGCAGATGAGTGCGATTTCGGAGCTGAATGTCACGCCGCTCATCGACCTCGCCTTCTCGCTCCTGATCATTTTCATGATCACGACACCTCTTCTTGAACACACGATTCCGCTCGATCTTCCATCGCAGGAATCGCCATCGGGAGCGCTGCAGGAGGATCGTCGCCATGAGCAAATTTCGATCATCGGTCCCGGCGAGTATTATTGGAAGGAGCAACGATTGAATCGTGAAGAACTATTGCCGGTTTTGCGGGAACTCGGAGGTCAGATTACGCCGCCGATTCTCCATATTCGTGCCGATCGGCAGCTACCTTACCAGGAAATTGTTACTTTAATGGATCTGCTCGGACAGCATAATTTAACGGAAATAAGCCTCGATACTGCAGTGGATAACTGAATCTGATGGGAGCGAATGACAAATTCTCATTTGTATTATCCGCGTTACTTCATGTCCTCATCGCGGCGTTTTTGCTGTTGATCTCCATTTGGAAACCGGCGGAAAAGAAAAAAGAACCGGTGGTAATGAAGATCCACGCTGCCCCTTCGTCTTTTGCTCCGGAGCCAGCCCTCGAAAACGTTGCATTCGACTATCAGGAACCCGAACCGGTACCAGCGCCTGCTCCACCTCCACCGCTGCCGCCAAAACCGGAGCCTCAACCTAAGCCCGAGCCGAAACCACCGCCAAAACCGGAGCCGAAACCGAAACCCGAGCCCGCACCCAAACCGGAGCCTCCGCCACCACCGCCGGAGCCTGCACCTCCGCCT
>DATGSL010000204.1:0-2020 GCA_035302665.1 Opitutales bacterium
AAGGGCGACTGAATTCAATGGTGTGCTGCTCATAAAATGATACCGGATTGGGCGGCGCGGATGGTTGGTTCGGGGTGAAGAATGGCCGCAACGAATATTTTATAGCATAGCCTCCGGCCCGCGCGTCGGTAAATAACAAAACGTTTCGGTTTGAATTTCCGCGTGACGAAAACCGGACGGAAAACATGGACTTCCTGCTTTTTTCTTTATCGGGATTTTGATCTGCTTTACATTGTCAGGAAGTATGGCTTGGCAGATTAAACCTTTTTCGCATCGATGTCATCTTCTCGAAAAGACATTCGAGGAGGGCGACACCTATGTGAGTTTCCTGGTGGTCGATTCGGAAAACGAGCTGCAGCGTTACGACGTGTCGGCGGAGAAGGAAGAGGCGTTTGAGCCGGCTGGAGAGGTGATTTGCCGTTGGACTCAGGTTTATAAAGAGCCGCCGGAGAAAGATGATTCAGCAAAGCGGCAGCGGGAGACAGCGGAGGAGCTTTTTCTGATGCTTTTCGAGGGGGGCGATGCGGGCGATGAAGATTCGTCCGAGGAAAACGAGGTTCCGGTTTTAAAGAAGTTTCTCGGACTTCTGCTCGAGAGAAAACGGGTGCTTCGACCTCGTGGAAAATCGTCGGATGGTCAATATCGGTTGATGGAACATCGCGGGACGAAGACTATTTATCCGGTTCCGGCGGGCGATTTGGACCGCGACGAGCTGATGCAAATCTCCGACCGGCTGAACGATCTGATTATTCAAAGCAAATGAAACGGATCCTGACGATCTCGCGGGCAGGCTTTTCTTTATTCTGAACTGGACTCATCTCATACTTCCGCTTGCGAGCGCGTTCGGCTATGCCTTTGCCGCGCTGATGTTGAAACGGACGATGGATTTCGGTCCGGGACCGTGGAGGATCACATTTTTCTCCAACTGGTCGATGGCGCTCGTCGCGTTGCCGCTTTTGCTTTTGCCGGCTGGAACAGATGGAAGCGCTGCCTGGCACCTGCCGATCTGGCCTGCGATCACCTTTTTTGGCGGACAGATTTTTACTTTTCTCGCGCTTTTTCGCGGCGATGTCTCGGTGGCGACGCCGCTGATGGGGACGAAGGTTCTTTTTGTCGCGATCTTAACGATCTTGATTTTGCAGCAACCGGTGCCTCTTGCGTGGTGGATCGCGGCTTTCCTTTCGACTGCGGCGCTGGCCTTGCTCGGAGGCGGAAAATCGACGCTGAAGGGAAAACTTTGGCCGACGGTGATCTATGCGCTGACCAGTTCGCTGTTGTTTGCAGTGACCGATCTGATGACGCAGGAATGGGCGGGAGCGTGGGGCGTGACACGTTTTTTCCCTGCGATGCTCGGATTGGTGGCGATTTATTCGCTCGGATTCATCCCGTTTTTTCGGGAATCATTTTTTGTGATCGATCGTCGGGCGTGGAGCTGGCTGGGATTCGGCGGACTGATTCTTGGAATCCAGGCGCTTGGAATGGGGATTGCTCTCGGACTTTTTAAAAATGCGACTGCGATGAATATTGCGTATAGTTCGCGCGGAATCTGGAGCGTTGTTTTGGTTTGGGCGATCGGCCACTGGTTCACGAATGAAGAACATCTTTTGAGCCGACGCGTTCTGGCTGCTCGCCTGCTCGGAGCCGGAATGCTCCTGATCGCCGTCGCCTTGGTGGCCCTCGCGTAATGGATTAATAGCGCCAATCTTCGTGCTTCACCGGCAAGCGATTGAGTTTTTCTGGCCGGCGAGAGAATGTTTTAAAGAGGAAATTTCGACAGGACTTTGGGGCTTCCGAAATTTCCAGTCGTTTGGATCACGGATCGGCGGTTACGATCAGGCGGAGGAAGTGTCGGTCGTGGTCTTCGGCCACGATGTTTGTGATGAGGCTCACTTCTTGGCGGCCGTCGCCGTCGGTGTTTCCATTTTGTCGGCTAAAAGTGACGTTTTGCCATTGGGTCAGGTCGGTTTCGGCTTCGATCCCGAAGGTAACGGCTGCATCGACCGATGCTTTGAATTCGAGG
>DATGSL010000205.1:0-7046 GCA_035302665.1 Opitutales bacterium
GCGAACAGAAAAACGGCTTTCCCAAGTTCCCGCAGATTGCTTTGACAGGCCGCGACCTTGGCTGAATCCCGTGCTCGGGCGGTTATCGGAATGAGGATCGCCGCCAAAATTCCGATGACCGCAATGACGGCGAGCAGTTCGATCAAGGTCAATCCCCCCGAAGATCTTTTCGACTCGAAAGCGATGAGATTCTTGCCAGCTCGTCCGTTGATGGAAATGTTTCTAAATTCCTGCGGGGATAACGAAAACGGGGTCATGGGTTGGGTCATGGGTAGAATTTTTAAAAAACAGTGAAAGCGAGCTAAGTTAATAAAACTCTTGAGCGACGCTTATATTTTTTTCAATAATAAAGTTAGTTGCCTTTCTTGAAGTTTTGCAGAGGGCAAATTGAAATGGCGGGGAACTCGTGAGTGATGCGCAATCATGTAAAACGGACGGTCCTGCCTGTTTATCCTCCGGTGCGGATAAGCGACTCTGTTTAGACAATCGGCAAAAGCGTATCGAAGCTTCGGCACATCGCCGATCACATAGTCTGCTATTAAAACCAGTCGAACGGATCCGACCTGTTTTCAAACATTATTCCGCGGAGTGGACCAGATGGTATTTCCCGAATAAACGGGAAGGACAGAGCGTCGCAACACATCCATTTGAGTGCCGAGTTGCGCGACGGAAATCCAGCAAACTGCTCTGGTCAGCTCGGAGATCTGAGCCCTTCCTTTTTCCGAGTTTTTCGCTTTTGCCATTTGAAAACTCTCGTGATGCCGTAGGTTGTCGTTCGCGGAGGCATTCCATTTTGAAAAATCTCCGCGTTGTTCAGGGAGTTTATGCAGATTTGTTTCCAGTCCCGGGTCATTTCAATGAGCGTCGGCGAATTTTCGGAATTCACCGATCGTCCGGTTTCATCCAGCCGTACGGGTGTCGGTGCTGGAATCTGGCGGGCGCAGATCGGCCAGATTTGGCACGATAAACTTCGCAAGGAAGCCGAAAGTTCCCATCCGGACGCCGCTTTCGAAGTCAAAATCGCAGGCCAGGTCCAACATCGAAACTGGATCTTCAAACTCCAGGGCCGGGCGGACCAAATCGTTTCGGGCAACGAGGGGACGGTGATTCGCGAAGTGAAGACGACCGATTTTCCCTTGCCTGCGCACGACGACGATTTGCGGCAACGATATCGGGCGTGGTTCCTGCAACTCGAAGCTTACCGACAACTTTTCCCCCGGATGCCGGGAAATACTGAAGAGCCGCCCGGAGCCGAGCTCGTTTTTGTCGAGTATCAGACCGGTTTTATCCAAACGGTAACGTTAGACGAGTCTGCGGCCGATTTTAACGCACAGCTTGAAAGAATTTACGAATTTGTTGAGCGCCGGAGGGAGCATCTGGAGCGGTTGCGCGAATTTACTTTTCAACCGCCCTTCCCTTCTCTGCGAGCTGGACAGGAATCGGTTGGGCCAGATCTCGAAAGAGCTTTTGACGAACGGAAAGTAACTTTTTTCGAAGCGCCGACCGGATTCGGGAAAACGGGACTCGCTTTCGAGTTTGCTCTGAACCAGCTCCGATCGGGAACGATCACGCGAATCCTTTTTCTTACAAGTAAATCGACCGGACAGATCCAAGCGGCCAAACAACTCGAATCGATGCTTGGCGACCAGGAGACCGTATCGTTTCTGCAGGTCCGGAATAAAGCCGAACATTGCATCCACAGCGAATTTCATTGTTTTCGGGAAGTCTGTCCCTTCCTCGACAATCTCGAAGAGCGATGGGATCAAAGCGGTCTGGCCCGCGCGTTTGCCCAAAGCGGCTTGCGGATCGACCTTGATCGGTTGCGCGAAAGCGGGCGGAGTGCTCGGATTTGTCCGTATGAACTGACGCGCGCCATGTTGGCGCATCTCGACATCTGGATCGGCGATTACAACTACGTTTTTTCTCCGGCCAACCGCGGTTTGTTTTTCGATCAACCAGGATTCAATGCATCGGAAACACTTCTAATTGTCGATGAGGCGCACAATCTTCCGTCGCGGGTCTGCGATGCCTTTTCCGTGCAAACCTCCCGGACCGACGCGCTCGAAGTCGTGGTTCAACTGGAGATGCTCGGGGTTTTGCCCGGATTGCTCCTTGCGTGGCAACATTGGCTTGATCTTCTTTCGGAACTGGAACCGTGCGACGAGCTCCCCGCGGAGATTGAGAATGAACTGCATGCAATCGCTGTTCGGATTTGCGATCATCTCGCAGCGGCTCCGCTCGATTATCCGCAACTCGGTCCAAGAATGACGGAATTGATCATGGAGATCTTTTCGATCCGTCAATTGCTCGAAAACAAGCAACTGGAGCGCTTGCTTTGGGTGCCGGAGCCGGGCGTTCTCCATCTCAGCTGTATCGATGCGGCGGCATTCATCGCCGAGACAATCCGGACTTTTGGCCGCACGCTTTTGATGAGCGGAACCCTTGCCCCGTTCGATTCTTTCCGAAACGCTTGCGGCTTGGATAGCGAAGAGACGGGCATCGTCGAAGCCGGGGCGCCCTGGCGTCAAAACGCGTGCTCGGTCGCCGTCGATCTTCGTGTCGATACGCGTTACCGTTCCCGCGCTAAGCATTTCGATAAAACGACCGAAACCGTCGCTTCCATGATCGAAGCCTCCACTTCGCCGATCGCCGTATTCTTTCCGTCCTACCGTTATGCGAGTGAGATCTTCAAACGGCTCGATGCCAATTTTCCGTCCGTGCGAATCGCCCTTCAGGAACGCGGAATCGAATTTTCCAGACAGAAGGAATTTATCGATGAAAACCTTCTGTTGTCAGATGGACTTTTCCTCATTCTCGGAAGCAGTTTTGCAGAAAGCATCGATCAACTCGGCGGCAAAATCTCCCATGCGATGATCGTCGGCCCTGCCCTTCCCGAGGTGAATTCTATTCAAAAAGCGCGGATGAAAAACCGCTCCGAACTTACTCAGGATGAAGCTTTCCTTGAGGTTTACCAGATTCCGGGGATGCAGCGGATCAATCAGGCGCTCGGTCGGCTGGTGCGCGCGCCGGGCCACCGGACGAAAATTCTGCTGCATTGTGAACGTTTTGCGGAGAAATCTTTTCTCAACCTTCTCCATTCCGATCATCGTCCGCGGGAATATTTGTTCTCCGACGACGAGTTCGAAACTTGGCTTCAGGCCGAACCGGCTGCGGACGGCGAAATTTCTGTTCACTGAAAAAGGTCAGGTTTCCCCATCCTTCAGAAAACTTTTCGCTTCACGCAAATAAACGCGTTGAACATGTTCGACCAATTCGCTGAGGCTACGATTATCGGTCAGAATCATCGTTCCGGCGCGACGGTAAAAGGGCTCCCGTTTTTCCATCAGATCGCGAATCTGCTTTTCCGGATCATCGACATTTAGGAGCGGTCGATTCCGGTTTCCGCTCGTCCGTTTCAAAATCGTCTCCGGTGTTGCAAAGAGGCAAATGACAACCCCTTTTTTCTTGAGCAACTCCGTCATTCCCGGCTGCGCGACCAATCCGCCGCCGCAAGCAACGATGCAATTCGAATCGGGATGACCGTCCTCGATAAATTCCCGTTCATACCGGCGAAAGGTTTCCTCGCCTTCCATTTCAAAAATCTGCGGAATCGACAGACCGGTCCGACGTTCGATCTCTGCATCACTGTCGCAAAACCGGTAGCCGATTCTTGATGCGAGCGCCCGGCCGACGGTGCTCTTTCCTGTCGCCATAAAACCGACCAGATAGAGATTTACCCCCGGTGTTTTTCCAGACTCACTTCGGCTCGTTTTCCTTTTCATCACGTGGTAGATTCTTTAACGGATTGCGAAGGTCGCCCCAAGATTATATTCGTTTAAAAGCCGCTTTGGGATTCGACAAAAAGGTCCGATTTCTTTTATAAAGTTCTTATGCCTTTTAAGTTAACCAAACAGGAGAAGAAAACTCTCTCGATCGTCCTGATCCTCTTTGCGATCGGCCTGATCGGGATGTGGATTTTGTAACGAAAGTTCTAATGCGCAAAAAGACTCGACCCCGCCCCGCTTTTACCCAAACGTTTTTCCTTTATGATCATCAAACCGAAAGTTCGCGGATTTCTCTGTGTCACGGCTCATCCTGAAGGCTGTGCCAGACACGTTCAGAACCAGATCGATTATGTGCGGAGCAAAGGCCCGATCAAGGACGGTCCCCGCAACGTGCTCGTCATCGGAGCTTCGACCGGCTACGGCCTTTCCTCGCGGATCACGGCTGCTTTTGGTTCAAAAGCGAACACGATCGGCGTCTTTTTCGAACGCGAGCCGAGCGAGGGTCGCATTGCCACCGCAGGTTGGTACAACAGCGCAGCCTTCCACAAAGCGGCAAAAGCCGAAGGTCTTTACGCAAAAAGTATCAACGGAGATGCTTTTTCGAATGATTGCAAAAAAGAGGTCATCGATCTGATTAAAAAGGATCTCGGTCGGGTCGATCTCGTCATTTATAGCCTCGCATCGCCGCGCAGAACCCATCCGGAAACCGGCGAAACCTTCCGCTCGGTGATCAAACCGATCGGCGAAGAATTTACGAATCAAACGCTCGATCCACAAAAACGCCTCGTGCACGAGATCACGATTTCTCCAGCAACTCATAAGGAGATCGACGATACGATCGCCGTTATGGGCGGCGAGGATTGGGAAATGTGGATCGATGCGCTCGACGAAGCCGACGTTCTCGCACCGGGCGTCACCTCCCTCGCCTATTCGTATATCGGACCCGAAGTTACCTGGCCGATTTACCGTCACGGCACCATCGGCCGGGCCAAAAATGATCTCGAAACGCGGGCCAAACGGATCGATGCCGCGCTCAAAGTCGGCCGTGGCCGGGCTTTTGTTTCCGTCAATAAAGCGGTTGTCACTCAAGCGAGTTCCGCGATTCCCGTCGTCCCACTTTACATTTCCCTTCTCTTTAAGATCATGAAGGAAAAGGGAATTCACGAAGGCTGCATCGAACAGATTCACCGCCTTTTTGCGACGCAACTTTACAACGGGAGCGCGCTCGATTTCGACGATTCGGGGCTCGTCCGGCTCGACGATCTGGAAATGCGCGACGATGTTCAGGAAGAGGTCAAACGTCTCTGGGAGCGAGTCACTACCGAAAATCTGGCTGAACTTTCCGATGTCGAAGGTTACCAGAAAGATTTTCTCCAGCTCTTCGGATTTGAATTCGACGGAATCGATTACGATCAAGAAACCGATCCAGTCGTCCTGCTCGATTGAAACCGAAAGAGCGTGAGCTAAAGCAGGATTAGCTTGGCGAAGGAAAAGGGCGAAATAATCGCCCGCCCGTAGAATATTGCCCGATTTTCGGGCACCTTCGCCATCTTTGAGTACGGCAAAGCCCCGGAGAACCTCAGGACGCCTTTCCACACATCACGCTAGTGTTAAGAGTTTATAAGCGTATTTACTTTCGGGCGTTTTCCGGGGAAAGGTGGCGGTTTGGTTCCCTGGCTTTTGTTGTAGTTTCTGCCAATCAGGAGATTGGCGTTCCCGGGCGCGCCGATCTCCCGATCGGCATATAGCGTTTCCCAGCTAACTGTCGCCGCTCGGACCGCCAGTTTCCGGTCCGCAAACCTCCGCTGAATACAAAAATTACGAGCGAGAGATCCCGATGGATCGCTTCGGTTAAACGAGCAATCCTTTGGTCGATGGAAGCTCCCCAGCCGTACGGGCGTCGATCTGCGTCGCGACATCGAGCGCTTTTGCCAAACATTTGAAAAGCGCTTCAGCTATGTGGTGCGGCTCTTCCCCGTATTCGAGTTTCACGTGCAAATTCAACCTGCCGGCATTTGCAAACGCGCGGAAGAACTCCTTGATCAAAATCAAATTAAAATCCCGGATCATGTAATTCTCCACCTCGACATCATAAACAAGGACCGGACGATTGCTGAAATCGAGCGCAATCCGAACCAGTGCTTCGTCCATCGGCAAAATGAAGAATCCGTAACGGCGAATCCCCATTTTATCTCCGATGGCTTTCTTGAAAAGCTCTCCAAGCACCAGACCGACATCCTCAACCGTATGATGATAATCGACTTCGATATCGCCTTCAGCTTCCACTGTCAGATCAAAAAGCCCATGTTTACAAAACAAAACGAGCATGTGATCGAGGAAGGGAATACCCGTGGAAACATCGGCCCGGCCGGTGCCGTCGATGTTCAACTCCATCGAAATCTTCGTTTCCGCCGTGTCGCGACGGGTTTTTGCTATGCGCTGTTCAGCCATTGATCGATTGTTTTTGCCAGAGTCAACATCTCCGGTTCACTGCCCACACTGATCCGCAGAAAACTGCTGGTCAAGTCGTGACTCGGAAAGTAACGAACCAGGATCCGGCGTTCCGTCAGAAATTCATAGAGCGCCTGCGCAACCGCCTTGCCCTTTTTCCCTTCACGATTCCTCGGTTCTGTAAAAAGAAAATTCGTCTGACTCGGATACGTAAACCATCCTTTTTCGTCAAAATATTGACGATATTTTTCGCGCGTCGCTTTGATCTTAGCCACCGTCTCCTGAAAATACTCCCGATCATTCAACGCCGCCAACGCACCGACCTGAGAAAGGCGGTTCACATTGTAGCTGTCGCGCAAACGGTCGACGATTTCAATCAAGCCCGGATCGCCGACAAGATATCCGACACGCAACCCGGCCAAACCATACGATTTCGAAAACGTTCTCGTGACACAAAGATTCCGATTGCGCTTCAAAAGAACCGTCGCATTTTCCTCCGCGAAATCAGCATAAGCTTCGTCAACCACAACAACTCCCGGAAAAGCCCGACAAAGTTCTTCGATCTCCTCATTCGGAAAAGCAACCCCCGTCGGCGCATTCGGCGATGTCAGAAAAAGGAGATTCGCGTCGACCGCAGCCAGTTTTTCCACATCGAGCCGCATATCGCGTCCGAACTCGACGTTGATCATCTCTCCGTTCGCGTTCGCAACCAATACCGGATACAGCGAATAACTCGGAAAAGTCGCGGCAGCCGCCTGACCTTTTCCACAAAAAGCGCGGATCAATAAGTTCAGGATATCATCCGATCCA
>DATGSL010000206.1:0-5617 GCA_035302665.1 Opitutales bacterium
CACGGATTTCAGCCTTTTGTCGGAGGGGAGCGTTTTTATTATTCCGAATCGGATTCGCTCTTGGGCACGCTTCAAAAGGATATCGCTCAGCTGGAGCAGCGCGAAGATTTTGAACGGATCCAGGTCGATCCGAACGATCGGTCGATCGAGATCCATTCGTGTCACGGCCCGATGCGGGAAGTTGAGGTGCTCCATGATCAATTGCTCGATCGATTTGAGGAGGATCCGACGCTTTTGCCGCGCGATGTTTTGGTGATGATTCCTGATATCGAGGAGTACGCGCCTTATATCGAAGCTGTTTTTGGCGATTCAGATGATCCGCGGGTTCGAATCCCGTACTCAGTCGTTGATCGCCGGCCGCGGACTGAATATCACGCGATCAACGTTTGGTTTTTGTTGCTTGAGTTGGCTGACAGCCGGTTTCTTGCGCGTGACGTTGTTTCGCTTCTTGAGACGGCGCCGATGCGGAAACGGTTGCGACTTGGTGAAGCCGATTTGGCATCTCTTCGACTCTGGATTGAAGCGACGGGAATTCGTTGGGGAATCGACGCAGAGCATCGGGCTGCTGCCGAATTGCCCGATTTTCATGAAACGACCTGGAGGAGCGGAATCGAGCAATGGCTTCTCGGTTATGCGATGCATGAAAGCGGTGACGATGGGATTTCGTGGAGCGGGATTTTTCCGTTCGATGAGGTTGAAGGGCGGAATTTGACTTTGCTTGAGCGGTATCTCGAAGCGCTCGATTTGCTTTTTGATGCCCGATTCAAGTTGAGTGAAGAACGGACGCTTGGCGAATGGACGGTCGCTCTCGGGGAATTTCTTGAATTGCTCTTCGGTGATATGGAGGAAGTCGCCTTTGAGGTCGATAAATTGCGGGACGCCATCGACCGGCTCGATGAGCAGGCTGACTTTGCAAACGTGGAGGAGAAACTGCCGTTGGAGGTGATCCGTTATGTCCTTGGGAAGCGGGTCGATGACACGGTTACGAGCGGCCGGTTTTTGAGTGGAGGAGTTACTTTTTGCACCTTGCAGCCGATGCGGACGATTCCGGCGCGTGTGATCGCGCTGCTCGGAATGGATGACAATGCTTTTCCGCGGCGGCCGCAGCAGCTAGGATTCGACCGGATGCGCGATCAACCGGCCGTCGGCGATCGTTCCGTTCGCGAAGACGATCGATATCTATTTTTGGAAACTCTTCTTTCGGCGCGCGATTCTCTTATCATCAGCCATTCCGGGCAATCTTCGCGGGATCTTTCAGCTTCGCCGCCATCGGTTGCGGTTGCGGAATTGATCGATCATTTGGAGCAGACCTGCGTTTTCCCGGGAGGAGTCGGTGCATCGAAGTTTTTGGTGAAACGACATCGACTTCAGCCTTTCCATCCAAAATATTTTCGCGGATCGGAGCTTTTTAGCTATTCGAAGTCCAATGCGGCGGCGAGCCGTCGGTTGATGGAAGGGGAGAAACCGGAGCGGCCGTTCTTCCAGTCAGCGCTGGCGGAGGAACCGGAGGAAAATTTCCGAACGGTCCAGATCAGTCAGCTGATCCGTTTCTTTCGCAATCCGGCGCAATATCTTTTGCAGGAGCGACTCGGTTTGCAGATTCCGGATGGGGAAATGGCAATTGATGATTCTGAGCTTTTTGCGCTCGATGGACTGCATTCGTATCATTTGAAAAATAATGCGGTCCGAAACCTGATTGAGAAGGAAGAGGAACCGGAGTGGGAACGGATGTTGGCGCTCGGACAGGCGCCGGTCGGTGGAATCGGGCGGGCTTTGTGTCGGGAGGTCGAGGATCAGGCGCGCAAATTTTCAGGAAAGGTTCTGACGCATCTGGAGGAAGGTGTTGAAGGCGAAAGCCGGGAGTTGGAATCTTCTATCGGGCCTTTTTTGTTGCGCGGTGTGAACGGACCTTTTTTTGGGGATCGGCTCGTTTTTTATCGGCCGGCGAAGCTGAAAGGACGCGATGTAGTCGATACGTGGATTCGCCATTTGGCCGGATGTTTGCAATCGAATGGAGCGTGCCGGACAATTTTTGTTGCCGAGGATGAAACGCTTGAATTCGGTCCGGTTGAGGAGGCGGAAGAGCATCTTGGGGAACTGCTGGATCTTTATTGGGCCGGTTTGCAACGACCGCTGCCATTTTTTCCGGAAACAGCCTATGCTTGGTATAGAACTGTGACCGGGGAGAAGCCCGAAAATGCCTTTAGGGAGGCGAATAACAAATTTGAATCGGGTTTTAACTATACAGGAGAGCGGGAGAACGAGTATATTCAGCTTTGTTGGGGGTCGGAATCCGGGAAGAATATTTTGAATGAGGAGTTTACGGAAATAAGTGAAAAGATTTTTCAAGGGCTGGTTTTGAGCGAAATTCAGCGGGAGGGGCGTGATGAATGAATTGATTTTACCGGAGATCCTGGAGCTTGTTGAAAAACGAAAGTGGCAGGAATTGACAGCGCGGTTGGCTGATTGGCGCGAACCGGAGATCGCCGATTTGCTTCTTCATGTCGCAAAGACGGAGCGCGTTCTACTTTATCGGACATTGCCGCGGCGACAGGCTGCCAGGGTTTTTGCGCATCTCGATCATGAGCATCAGGATGCCCTTCTGTCCGAGCTCGGTGACGAGGATACACGGCATCTTCTTGCGCACATGAAGCCGGATGACCGGACGGCTCTTTTGGAGGAGTTGCCGGCGGAGGTTACCCAGCGGTTGCTGAAATTGCTGTCGCCGGAAGATTTGGTCGAGGCGCGCCAGCTTCTCGGTTATCCGGAGGAGAGTGTCGGTCGTTTGATGACGCCGAACTATGTGAGTGTTTCGCAGGAGATGACGATTGCGGAGGCGATCGATTCGATCCGGCGAAGCGGAGTGGATAGCGAGACGTTTAATCTTGTTTATGTCGTCGGCGAGGATGGCCGATTGCTGGACGGTTTGCGGCTGCGCGCAATTATCATGGCCGATCCGGAGGATAAGGTCGAATCGATCATGGATCACAGTTACGTCAGTTTATCTGCCTTTGATGATCGGGAAAAGGCGGTTCAGATGATTCAACGCTACGATCTTTACGCGCTTCCGGTCGTCGATTCCGAAGGGGTTTTGCTCGGGATCGTCACGGTCGACGACGTGATGGATGTCGCGCAAGCGGAGGCGACGGAGGACTTTTATAAAAGTGCTGCTGTCAGCCCGCTTGAGATGCCTTACAGTAGCGCGACTGCACCGGCTCTTTTTAGCAAGCGGATCGGCTGGCTGACGGTCCTAATATTGGTGAACCTTGTTTCGGCCCGGCTGATTGCCGGCTATGAGGAATACTTGATGCAGTATTTCGTGCTGGCATTCTTCATGCCGCTACTGATCGACAGCGGTGGAAATGCCGGCTCTCAATCGGCGACATTGATGATCCGTGCGCTTGCGACTGGAGATCTGCAGTTGCAGCAATGGGGGCGTGCATTGCTAAAGGAGCTGGCGGTTGGTCTGCTTTTGGGCGGCGTCACAGGTGTCCTCACCTATGCACTCGGCGTCTATCGCGGCGGTCATGAGATCGGGCTCGTTGTCGGCTTGAGTATGATGGCGATCGTTCTGCTAGCGAATCTGATCGGCGTCATCCTGCCTTTTTCGCTGGTTCGTGCGAAGCTTGATCCAGCTGTCGCCAGCAGTCCACTGATCACTTCGATGATGGATATCCTCGGACTCGGCCTTTACTTCTGGATCGGAACGATGATCCTGAGCCTCAATTAACCGTTAAAAAACCGTAGGAAATTCCGGGGCCGGTTATTCACTCCAATCGCCCGCGGCTGAGCTACCGGGGCGCGGCTGGGTCGAGGTGATGTTTTCGGAGAAATAATGCGAGTTCGGCAACATCGAAATCGTGGATATGATCTTCTTCGAAAACGAACGCGGGGGTGGAGGACTGTTGGGTGGCTTTTTTAAGTTGCTCCAGCGAATCGGTGCCTTCCTGGACCTCGACTGCGTCATGTGCGACAGAGCGAGTCTGGAGGTAATAGAGCGCGCGTTTACACTTACTGCAGTCTTTGCGATGAAAGATGACCGGCCTTGCATTTTCCATGAAAAAAAGATTACATTAAATTTTACTTTTTGGCAATAGAAGTGCCCTGACAGCTCGCGAAAAATATCGCATCTTTGCCCAGAAAGCCTGAAACTGCTCCATCATGAAAACGATCCTCATCACTGGCTCCAATCGCGGCATCGGCTTGGCATTGACCGCTGAATTTCTGCAACAGGGCGATCGGGTGATCGCAACGGCCCGCCAACCTGATGAGGCGACCGAGCTGCAGGCTCTGGCGGCGAAATATCCTTCGACGCTGCAGATCGAAAGGATGGATGTCGCAGATCAGGCAGCGGTCGATCAGCTCGCCTCCAAATTAAGCGCGGAAGGGAATCCTCTCGATGTTTTGATCAACAATGCCGGGATTATTTCTGAAGCCGACGACGATTCACTTGAAAAACTAAAACTCGATCATCTGGAGCGCGCCTTTGCGATCAATGTCGTCGCTGTCGCACGCGTCAGCCAGGCGTTTTTACCGGTATTGAAGAAAAGCGAGCGCGCACGGATTGTGAATATCTCTTCGGGAGCCGGGTCGATTTCAGATAAGACTGATTCCCGCAACCTTTCCTATTCCGTTTCGAAAGCAGCTTTGAATCAGTTGACGCGCGGTATGGCGGCTGATCTTAGAGAAAATCAGATTATTGTGGTCCCGATCACTCCCGGATGGGTGAAAACCGAGATGGGCGGGACGCACGCGGATTTGACTCCGGCCGATGCGGCCAAAAGTTTGGTTTCAACGATTAAAAAACTGAACATGAAGCAGACCGGCACTTTTCTCGATCGTCACGGGCGCAGCGGGGTTTACAATTGGTAAAAAAGTGAACGATCAAAATCGGAAGTTGTTTCTGAAACTCGGTCCAGGCTATTTCGGTCTCTGGCTGGTCCTTTGGCTCGTGCTCGCGTCGAAATTCTATCTGATTCGGGATTTTGCGATGGGCGATCTCTATGAATTGCTTCTTTTCGGCTCGTTCATGTTTGTGGTCGCTTATCTCGGTGCTTGGGTGGTTTGGCTGATCAATGAACGAAAACAGCTCGTAGGGGAGATCGCTTACCTGGCGATTTTAGCAAGTCTTTTTCTGGCGCGGACGATCGCGCTGTATCGGGAAGCGATGGCGGCGACCGGTTGAGGCGGCTACAGAAGCGGCAGTCGATGGGCGCTTTTGGTGAGGCGCAGAGGAAAAAGTGGGACTCGTCAGAATGGAGAAAAGCGTGATAGATTATCTCAATGAAGAGCCGCCCCCGATTCGTATTGATCGATGGAAACCTTTTAAGAAATCGTTTTCCCGGATCTGTTTTCGGCAGGCTTCTTCTTATTGTCGGCGCAATTTCGATCGTGGCCGCGGCTTTCTTTTGGATGATTGGAAGTTCGCCGCTCGATAGCGGAAGCGAAGAAGATAAGGCGGCTGCCATCTTGGCCGAAAAGCGGGCTGCGGAGAAAGAGGCGGAGGCTGCGAGGCTTGCGGAAGAGAGATTGCAGGAGCGGATCGCTGAGCTCGAGGAGGGAATTCGGGAAAAAGTTTCCGATCATTTGCGAAGCGATGCCGAGCTTGTCGGTTTTG
>DATGSL010000207.1:0-2161 GCA_035302665.1 Opitutales bacterium
GTCATGCTTCCGATGATGCGAGCCGGGGAAATTCCGTTGTCGGAGAGGAAAAAACGGGCGGCGACCTTGCTCGATCGGGTCGGTTTGGCCGATAAAATGAGCCGTAAAGCGAATCGACTTTCGGGAGGCGAGCAACAGCGGGTCGCCGTGGCGAGAGCGCTTGCGAATTCGCCGGCGGTCGTGCTCGCGGATGAGCCGACCGGGAATCTTGATGCAGCAAATGCGGAGCTTGTGGTCGAGTTATTGAGAAAGGTGGCTCGCGAGGATCGATGTGCGGTGGCGATTGTGACGCATAATCCGGCAATTGCGGAAGGGTGTGATGTTCAGTTGAGGATGCGCGATGGCGAATTTGTGTAAATTGGTCGCGCCGGAGGGAGGAGTCACAGGATGAGCAATCGGTTGATATCTTTGACCCGGGCTTATCGGGAGCGAGCGAAAGAAAAAGAGGATCAGAGCCTTTGGGAATTTGTCGCGGAAAAGGATCCGCATCTTTTTTCGCATCATCCGGCGCAACCGGAATTCCGATCGCATGTTTGGAAGATCGGTGGACTTTATTTTTGCAAAGGTTGTGTGGTTACCTTTGCCGGGGCGGTTTTCGGGATCGTTCTTTTTGCACTTTCGGGCTGGTTGCGCTGGTTTTCCGATTGGGAAATAGGGGCGATTTTTGTCGGATTACTTTTGCCTTCCGTGTTTTCGTCGCTTCTTCAGCTGCCCCGCTGGTGCAGGCATATCGGACGATTCCTTCTCGGCATTTTGCTGGCATCAGCTTTTCTGATGCTTTTTGTAACCGATTCGTGGCTGATCCGGGGCGTTATTATCCTTACCTATTTTGTGACGAAAACGCCGTTGGAACGTCTTCGCAATCGGCAAAATCGGGAGCTCTCGGATCCGAGCTGACGGGAATTAGTTGGCTGGATTGTAGCTCGGTGGTGGAGTGCTGGGGATCGGAGGTGGTTCGCCGATACTTCCCCACGAAGAATCATCTTCAATGTCGTCTCCGCGGTCGGAATTATCGCCCGGACGGTTGTCGCCGGGAATGGGGCCGGTATCGTGATCGGCGAGACGTTCGCCGCGGCCGGAAGTATATCCTCCGCCGGTCGGCTGTCTTCGCGAACGATTGATGTTGGAATTATCGGTTCGTCCAGGAGGAGGTGAAGTCGGCGGCGGGGGAATGTTTATGGAAGGATTTGAACCGGCGCGCTGTGAAGGATTTGTGGATTGGGAACGGGAGTTTGGCTGACCGGAGGCTGGTTGTGATGCCGTTTGTGCGGCCGGTTGCATTTCGGCGATGCGGGATGCTTCGAGCGGAATGCGGCCTTTCCGGCCGTTGAACTCGATAATGATTTCATTTCGGTCGCGATCGTATTCCCTGATCCGATATCCATCCATCGATTGGTTGATCGCGAGCCATCGGCTTCGTTTTTCCTCCTTATTGTAAACGCTGAATTCGAGCAGGCCGCCGATTCGTGCGTAACCGCGTAATTCGAGTAGATCCTTTAGTTGGTCCTCGGCTTTTCCGATCGGGGCGACGACAGTGAGGAGCGTTCCGATTGTAAGGAAAAGATAAAGGCGGCGGAGGAAGGTTATTTGGAGGAATAGGTGCATCGGCAGCACTGATCATTGCTCAGCTCGATTTACCGATCAAGTAAAATGGAAGGGGATTGACGAAAGTCGGTGAGAAAAAACGGAGCGTTGGGGTTGTCCGCTTTCTGTTGATTCGTGTTCTTTAAAAATCGATCTTTTTGCGGCGGGCTTTCTTTTGGCTCCGTTCGGTTTTCAACTGTAAACGCTTTTCCCGGGAGGCGCGGGTGGGGCGGGTCGGTTTCCGTTTTTTGCGGGTAATTCCTGCCTGGACGATCAATGTGCGCAGGCGTTCGAGAGCCGCTTTTCGGTTTTGTTCCTGCGTTCGGTGTTCCTGGGCTTTGATCACGATAATCCCGTCAGAATCGATTCGTTGATCGCGCAGGGAAAGCAGTCGATTTTTGTAGAAGTCGGGCAAGGACGAGTTCGGGATGTCGAAAAAGAGGTGGATTGCGGTCGCTGTTTTGTCGACTTTTTGACCTCCGGCACCTTGTGAACGGACGGCCCGGAGTTCGATTTCCCGTTCGGGGATGGTGACTCTGGAAGAGATCCGGATCATGTTGGAAGCGTAGCTAAGGAT
>DATGSL010000208.1:0-5726 GCA_035302665.1 Opitutales bacterium
ACGCCACGCCGCCAAACCGCCGGTCAATGAAAAATAACCGACCGTATTGTCCTCGAAAAACAACTCATCGACATCGCCGGTCACAACAGCCCGACCCTGCATATTCAAGGAAATATAAAAACGGTCCCGCCGAAGAATCTTCGACCACTCAACCCTTTCCGCCAACCGAAACGAAAAAAACTCCAGGTCAACCCCCTCCTCGTCGGTAAACAAAACCTGCTTTCCCGACCGTATCGTCTCTTTCCATAAGCCCATCCAAAAAACAACTAACGATACTGAGACTCATTCGCAACACTTTTCTCCCCACCCGCTCGACTCGACCTCCAAAAAACAGACCAAACGATCTCCGCCCTCCAGGTTGCGACCATTCACATAATACAACCTAAAAGCATTGACTTTAATATCTTGCCGATTGCTACTTTAAGCAAAACCTCGGGCTGCATCCGATTACCCTTCCGGTATTTGGCGAATGATCGCCCACCTTGCGCTGCCAAAATATGAAAGAAGAACATCATTTCCGCCGGAATCGATCGATTGTCGGGGTGACGGCGTTACTCTGTTTAGCTGCAGTCGTATTTGCCGCCATCTATTCGAACGATATGAGAAACCGTTTTGCCGAAGCAAATCGAGAGCTTCGGGAACAAGCTGCTGAGCACAGCGGGCTCGAACGGGAGGCCATTGACCTTATCGAAGCTCCCGCAACAATCTTTCATACGATGACTTCGCGCTTTCTCCAAACAGTGCTTGTATCATCTCAGATTATTTTCTTTCTCACCCTCTTCAGCTTTCCAATTCGGAAGAAAAGTAACAACTGACTCGGATTGGATGACCCATTCTACGAACCTTGGTCGATCTACGGATTCGACACCGCTATCTCCCGGTGCAGCTGACACGCGATCAGACCGCATCCTTTCTCCCCAAACGGGCCGGTATCAGGTTCAGGCGGGTCATTGTCTTCGAGAAATAACCTGCGGGGAGGATGGTCGGGAATCTTACCGGCGCTGATTCCGATGCCGACGATAGCCATACTCTTTTTCTCGTCGAAGGGGCAGCCAATAACGCTTGGTTCTCCATCGACGGCATTACGTTAAAGACCGCCGCCTCTTTTCACTACGATGATCGGTCGTCCTACACCGTCTCCATTCGCACTACGGATTTTCGCCAAGCAGATCATCACAGTTTTCGTGCGAGCTGCATGCGATCGCTCGACGGGTCGAATCTTCGAGGAAGATTCGCTACGTGACTGAGCTCTTCTTTTCGTAGACCTTTCGGGATAAGGGTAAATCCTCCATCATTCGAAGCCAGAGCAGCTCAAATTAGTGTTTCGACAACCCAGGACGCCTTCAGTGCGTAGATCGAGGGCGCGAATGCAGTCGAAAATCGGGCGATTTGGTGCAAGCGATCGCTCGCCGGGTCGAATCTTCGAGGAAGATTCGCTACAGAGCGTGTGGGCAATTTTTCTCGAAGCCGGTTTCCGCTCCTTTCACACCGGTCTGCGCCACGACCAAATTTTCACTTGTGACGCATTTTTCGCAGCTTAAGATCCGGGCATGAAAATTCTATCTTGGTCCCGGGTTTTGACTGGAATGGCCGCTTTTGCGGTTCTGCTTTCGGCGGCGCAAGCCGCATCGGATATTCTGATCGATGTTCAGAAAGGTGACTTGCCGATCGTGATTTCCGCGCCGCACGGGGGCAGTGCGGACATTCCCGGCGGCGAAGAAAAGACTGAAGGCACGACAGTCCGCGATATGAATACGGAGCAGCTCGCAAAATTGATCGCCGACCGGCTCGCGGAGCGGTTGAACGGAAAACCGCATTACGTGATCGCTCAATTCAGCCGCCGCTATGTCGATGCCAACCGCGGTCCCGGTTTCAGCGAAAGTCAGGCTTATGGCGGACCTGTGTCGAAAGTGCAGTACGACGCGTTTCACAACGCTGTGCGGGCAGCTGTTAGCGAGATTCGCGAGACGTCCGAGACCGGGTTGCTGATCGACCTGCACGGGCAGTCGCGGTTTCCGGGAAAAATGATTCGCGGCACCGTCAACGGGCAAACCGTCGCGTCGATGCTCGACCAGCACGGAATCGAAGCGCTGATCGGACCGGAAAGCATCTTTGGGAAGCTGGCAGAGCACGGTTTCGGGGTGGAGCCGCCAGTTGAGGACGTTCCCGAAAGCCCGAAGGACGAGGAACATTTCATCGGCGGCTACATCGTGCGCGCCTACGGGAGTCACAACGCCGACGGAATCGACTCGATTCAGGTCGAGGTCGGCCGGGATTTTCGTCACGCCAACGTTTTGGAGGATACCGCCGAAAAAATCGCCGACTCGATCGCGGTTTACACGGAAAAGTATCTGCTCGCGGCCGAAGTCGCGGCAGATTAACTCGAGCCAGTGTTGCGCCGAAATAAGAGAACGGCCGTCACATCCTTGCGGATGCAGCTACAAGCGGGATCGGCCAAGAGTATTGATCGACCCGCCGGAAAGACCTCCCGTTCGCGGAAGGAAATGCTAAAGGCAAACGTCTTCGAGTGCCAAGGCAGCTGAACGAGCTGCTTTAAAACTGCCAAGCTTCTGTTAAGGCATAAAAAAAGAACTCTTGAAAAGCCCGTAAGTCCTTGAGCCTGAATGGTGCCCTCCCCGGGATTCGAACCCGGAACCAATTGATTAAGAGTCAACTGCTCTGCCATTGAGCTAGGAAGGCAAAGAAAGAAGAGGGTTAAGAAAAAACAGAGTCGCCAATGGTTGCAAGTCGAATTGAACGATTTTTTAGGCGTTGACGTCGACTGCCGAAGTTTCAGCGACCTGCCCCTCGCGCTCAGGCCGGTTTTCCAGTAATTTTACTGAGAAATGAAAAAACGTTGCCATCGATCACTCCCCGAGAGTTTCACCCGAAATCCCAACATCAACCGGGGGAAATCACTGTGACGGCGATTCGTCCTTTTTCACAGAATGGTTTAAGCGAATTCATCGCCGTGGCCAAATATGCCCGTTATCGATCAGATCTAAAACGTCGGGAAACTTTTTCCGAAATCGTCGAACGGGTTGAAAAAATGCACCTGCGACGTTTCGCAAACAAAGAGGTGCGTCCTGCTGAATTTTTGACGGAGCAGAGCACCGACGCCGAGGCGGGCAAGTTCGTTCGCGTAGCTTTCGGCAATTCCACACTTATTGAAGCGATCACTGACGCTTTTTCTGCGGTTCGGAGAAAGGAGATTTTGCCATCGATGCGTTCGATGCAGTTTGGCGGAAAGGCGATCGAAAGTGCCAACGCCCGCATGTTCAATTGCTGTTTCAGTCCGCTCGACCGGATCGAGTTTTTTCGCGAATATTTTTACCTCCTTCTCGCTGGATGCGGCTGCGGTCTTTCGGTGCAAAAGGAACATATTTCCCGATTGCCTCCATTTCCGAGCCGCGGATCGGAGCTGGATCTGCCGCTTCGCCTTCACACCGTCGAGGATTCGATCGAAGGCTGGAGCAATGCTTTACACGAACTCTTTCTGGCTTTTCTCAACCGATACAGAATTGAATTCAACTTTTCGCAAATCCGCCCGCGCGGCACTCCGATGAAGACTTCCGGCGGACGTGCGCCAGGTCCTTTGCCTCTCAAACGCGCTCTCGAAGAAGTCGAAAAAATCCTTCACCGGGCAGCCGGCCGCCGTCTTCAGGCGATCGAAGCTTACGATATTTGCATGTTTGTAGCCCGAAGCGTCATCGCTGGCGGAACACGCCGTTCAGCGACGCTCTGTCTTTTTTCGCCGGATGACAGCGAGATGATGAACGCAAAAACCGGAGACTGGCTCTCCGAAAATCCGCAAAGAAGTGCTTCGAACAACTCCGCCGTTATCAACCGCGAAACAGGAACGCGCGCAGAGTTTGATCAATTGTTCCGTGCCCAAAAAGAGTTTGGCGAACCTGGATTTTATTTCACCTCCGACAATGAATACGGGAGCAATCCGTGCGTGGAAATCGGCCTCAATCCGGTGGTCCGAGGTCCCTTTTCCAAAGATTCCGAAAAACGCCTTCGGGAACTCGGATATACGGGAACGCTTTCTGCCGACACCCGCCTTTCCGGTTGGCAAATGTGCAATCTTTGCACGATCAATGCCGCGCAGGTTCAGTCGGAAGACGATTTTTTTCGGGCCTGCCACCGCGCGGCTCTGATCGGAACGCTTCAAGCCGCGTGGATCGATATTCCCTACCTCGGTCCGGTTACCCATTATCTCAACGAGCGCGAATCGCTTCTCGGAATCTCGATTTGCGGAATTCTCGACAAGCCGGACCTGTTCTTGAACCGATCTCTTCTGAAAAAAGGTGCCGCCATCTGCCGGGCCGCGAACTCGGCTGTTGCCGCTGCTCTCGGGATTCCCGCCGCTGCCAGAACAACGTGTGTAAAACCGGAAGGCACGACTTCGCTTCTCCTGAAAACCGGTTCCGGAATCCATCCGCATCACGCAAAACATTATTTCCGCCGCGTTCAGGTCAACCGCGCCGATCCCGTTTACCAACATTTCAAAAAAACGAATCCGCACATGACCGAACCGTCGATTCATCAACCGGAAACCGACGATCTGATCACGTTTCCCGAATCGGCTCCCGACGGCGCGCTTCTACGCAACTCCCTGACCGCGTTGGAGTTCCTTCAACACGTCAAGTTCGTCCAACGCCACTGGGTGGAAAATGGCCGCGCCCACGAGATTTTTTCACCGGGACTCCACCACAATGTTTCCAATACATGCACGGTGCGTCCGGACGAATGGGAGGAAGTTGCAAAGTTCATCTGGGAGAATCGGAAGTTTTTTACCGGAATTTCCCTTCTTCCGCATAGCGCTGACAAGCTCTATCCGCAACCACCGCGCGAAGAGGTGACGACGGAGAGCGATATTGAGAAATGGAACCGGCTCGTTTACCGAGAGGTCGATTATACGAAGTTGCGGGAAGAATCCGATGAAACGAGTCTGCAATTTATCGCAGCCTGCGCCGGCGGCACCTGCGAGGTTTAGATCGAACAGAAAATCTTCCCGAGACAATTTTCCAACCGGCTCAGGCCGCTGCCCGACTTCGTCCGATCGCTGAAAAAGCCTTATTGCCCAGCCAAAGAAAAAGGTACGTCAACGCCAGCACGGCAACCGTCGTCGGTCCGGCCGGAAGATCGAAGAAAAATCCGGTCGTTAAACCACAAAGCGACGCGAGCAATCCGATCACCGCTGCCACCAGAAAAAAGGTCGGCATTCGCCGCGTCACCGTCAATGCCGCCATCGGCGCCAGGACGAGATAGCCGAAAGTTGTCACCGGCCCCACCGCCAACACGAAAAGCGCGACCGCTCCTCCGGCGACCACATAAAAAAGCGAATCGTAAAGAGCGACCGGTTTACGAAGCGTGATCGCAAAATCCCGGTCGTAAGAGATCAGCAGAAATTCCTTTTGAAAAAGAAAGAAAGCTCCGAGAAGAATGCCGACGATGACGAGCGTACCCAAAAGATCGGCATCGCTCGCAGCAATGATTTCCCCTTTTAAAAGGTTGAGCATCTGCGCTTCACCCATCGGATTTTGCGCCAAAAGAAGAAGGCTGAGCGCGCTCGCGACCGCAAAAACAACGCCGATCGTCACGTCGGCAAATTCCGGACGGCGATTGACCAATAATCCGAGCAAAAGTGCCCCGCCGATTGTAAAAATCAACGCTCCGATCGCCGGAATCAACTGCCCATCCTCACCGTAACCTGCACTCGC
>DATGSL010000209.1:0-6578 GCA_035302665.1 Opitutales bacterium
GCGAGCAAGCCGGTTTTTTCATCTTTAAAACTCGCCAAATAGGTCCAACGACTTTGCGGTTTCGGGATCAACCGCAAAACCGCATCGGTGATCACGCCGAGAGTTCCCTCGCTGCCGATCCAGAGATCGCGCAAGTTGAAACCGGAAGCGAACTTGCGCAAATCGTTCGCCCATTCGACATATTCGCCGGTCGGCAAAAAACCTTTTAGCGCCAGAACATAGTCGCGCGTCACTCCATATTTTGCGCCGCGCAGGCCGCCGGCATTGCAAGCAATATTTCCGCCGATCGTGCTGAAACGGATCGAAGATGGATCGGGCGGATAAAACCAGCCGACTTTTTCCGCAGCGGCGAGAATGTTGCCGATCACCGCACCGGCTTGGACGTATGCCATTCCGGTGACTTCATCGACGCGGATTTCGTTCCACGCAGTCAGATCGAGGACCCAACCACCTTTGAGCGGGGCTGCGGAACCGGTCAGGGACGAGCCGGCACCGCGCGGAGTGACGGGAACTTTAAATTCGTTGGCGAGCCGAAGAAGTTCGCCGATTTCGTCGTGATTTTTTGGTCGAATGACGGCATCGGGCATAAAAGAGAGCTTGCTCCCGTCGAAAGAAACACGGAAACGCTCCTCTTTATCGATGATCACGCTTGCGCCGAGACGCTGTTGCAAAGCTTCAGTGGCTTTCGGAAATTTCACTTCACCATCATTTGCGGTTTTGCGAAAAAGATCGATAAACATTCTTCGATCGGTCCGGGATTTTGAATGATCGTGCAAACTGGGCAGTTGCAAAAGAGTTCGGATTGCGCAAAAAATGCACCATGCCTCCCACTGCTTCCGCAAGTCAGCTTTTTGAAATTGGAAATTCTCCCATCGATCCGGGAGTCATGTTGATCGAGGCGAGTGCGGGAACCGGAAAGACGTACGCGATCGCTGGCCTGACCGTCCGTTTGATCGCCGAACATGGTTATTCGATCGCCGATATTTTGGTGGTTACTTTTACGGAAGCGGCAACGCGGGAATTGCGCGAACGGATTCGCAGCCGGATTCGCGATGCTCTCGAATTTCTCCAATCGGGGACTCCGGAAAAGGATGAAGCGTTGACCGCTTTTCAATCGGGTGGGGAAGGTGATGTGAAAAAGGCGATTCGCTCGTTAAAAAACGCGCTTCTTTCCTTCGACGAAGCTGCGATTTTTACGATTCACGGATTTTGCCAACGGATGTTGCGCGAAAATGCATTTGAGACGGGCGTTCTTTTTGAGGTCGAACTTGTGACCGATTCGGCACCTGTCTGGCGGCAGGCAATCGAAGATTTCTGGCGCACCACGTTTTATGAAGTCGATGAGGAAATAGGGGCCGTCGTCGCCTGGCTCCAGAAGCAACAGGAGCTTTCGATCGAAAATCTGCAAAATATCCTCATGCAGCTCTCCAAGCATCCCGATCTCGTGATTTTGCCGGAGAAAAGGGCGTTGGGCGATTTTGACACCTCGCAGGAAGAATTGAAGAGAACCTTCGGTTCGATTCGACAGCTCTATGAGCACGAGCACCTGGAGATCAAGCGGCTGCTATTTGAATTTCCGTCATTCAATAAACCGTATAACGATGAGGCACTCGATGCAATTTTTAGTGGGCTAGATCGCCTTTTGAAATCAAATTCTCCGAACCCAGCAGTTTTCGCACATTTGCTCCGGTTGGCTCCCGAGGCTCTTTCGGCCGGAACCAGAAAGGGGAAAACTCCGCCCGATCATCCACTGTTCGATCTTTGCGAAAGACTGAAGGATCATCTCGATGAGTTTGTTTGGATCGTTAGAAACCAGTTTCGGACTTATGTTCAAACGGATCTTCCTGCTCAAAAACGGAGCAAGAATATCGTTACCTTTGACGATCTTTTAAATGGCCTTCTCGACGGTTTGAAGGGAGAAGGTGGGCAAAAAATGAAGGAGACGATCGGTGCAAAATTCAAAGCGGCGCTGATCGATGAATTCCAGGATACCGATCCGGTCCAGTGGGAAATTTTCAATCGCGTTTTCGGAAATGGTGAGCATCGGCTCTTCTTGATCGGCGATCCGAAGCAGGCGATTTACGGTTTTCGCGGGGCCGACATTTTTACTTATATGAGTGCGAGGGAGAGGGTTCCGGCCGATCGACGCTTCACTCTCGGAACAAATTGGCGGTCGGATCCACTTCTGATTGAAGGGGTCAATCGCCTTTTTTCGCAACATTCCGCTCCCTTTGTTTTTTCGGGAATCACTTTCGAACCGGTTGCTTCGGCCCGCGCATCGAAACCGGCTGAAATCGATCTCGGAATGAGCGGATTTCCTCCGGAACCGCTTCAACTTGTTCCGGTTTTTGGCGATGAAGCTCCGCAGTTAAACGCCGATGATGCGCGGAAAAAGATTTACAGCTTGATGGCAGGTGAAATCGTTCGGTTGCTGAGTTCCGACATTACGTTGAACGAGAAAAAAGTGGAACCGGCCGATTTTGCGATCTTGACCCGGACCCGATCGGAGGCGCGAGAGATGCGCGAGACATTGATTGCGGCGAAAATTCCGGCGGTGATCCGGACCGATCAGTCTGTTTTTGAGACTCGGGAGGCGGGCGAAGTGGAGCGGTTGTTGGCGGCGATCCTCGAACCGAACCGGGATGCTTTTCTCCGAAGTGCATTGGCAACCCGGATCTTTTCGTGGAATGCCGACGAAATTTTCGAGCATATTTCCGACGAAAACCGCTGGCAGGAGATCGTTGAAAATTTTTACAAATGGCAACAAATCTGGGTGCAGCACGGTTTTATACGGATGTTTCGGCCACTTTTCCAAAAAGAGAAGAGCCGTCTGCTCGGAATCGCGGATGGCGAGCGGCTGGTTGCGAATTTTCAGCAGATTGCCGAATCTCTTCATCGTGCGGAATACGAAATGCGTCTGACACCGCACACGCTTTTGCGATGGCTTTCGGAACAGAGAAATGAGCCCGATCAGGAGAGTGAGCATCATCTGATCCGTTTGGAAAAAGATGAAAAAGCGGTTCAAATCGTTACGATCCACGCCAGCAAAGGGCTCGAATATCCGATCGTATTTTGTCCATTTAATTGGACTTCGATCAGCCATCGAAAAGGGGATGTTCTTTTTCACGATCAAGCGAACAACAACCGTCTGACGTGGGATTTGCAGAATCCGGCCGATCGGGAAAATCGCGAGCAGAATTGGATGGAAGATCGGGCGGAGGCGATGCGACTGCTTTATGTTGCGGTCACACGTGCGCGCAATCGTTGTTATCTTTTTTGGCCGGCGACCCGGGATTCGCGAAAACCGGACCAGAATGTTCTCGCGTATCTTTTTGGGAAGGCTTTGGAAGATAAGGCCGCTACGGTGGAAGATGCATTTAAATCGCTCCCTTCGCATCCGTCTCACGCCACGAATCAACTGCAACCGCTGAGCAATGGGATCGATTTCCAGTCGGACGACGATCCGGAGCAATCGCTGGAAGCGCGTCAGCTTTCTCGGGAAATTCCGCAATCGCTTCTGATAACGAGTTTCAGCGGGCTGACGGCAGCGGCGAGTGAGATTTTGCCCGATCGCGATCGGCTTCCCGAAACTCATTCGGTCGAGTCGGATGAGGAAGAGGAGAATCGATTATCGATTTTTTCTTTTCCGAAAGGTGTGAAAGCGGGGAATTTCTTTCATACACTTTTGGAAAATTTTGATTTTGCAGACTCGGCTGTTCTTCCGACGCTGGTCGATGAGCAAATGAAGCGCTTCCATTTTGATGCGGAATTCGCGCCGATTGTCACGGAGAAATTGCAGGAGCTTCTTCAACTTCCGTTGGTCGACGGAAAAAAACTGGCCGAAATTCCCGAACAGGATCGCTTGGTCGAGACCGCTTTTTATTATCCGATTCTTCCGATTCGCTCTAGGGAACTCGCTTCGGTTTTTAAAAAAGAAGATTTGCCTCCCGAATATATTGCGAATCTCGGTCAGCTGAAGTTTCATCCGGTTGATGGATACATGACTGGATTTATTGATCTGATTGTTCGGGTTTCCGATCGATATTACATCATCGACTGGAAATCGAATTGGCTCGGGTCGGCCATCGGCGATTATTGTCAGGAAAATTTGCGCCGAGCGATGAGCGAAAGTTACTATTTTCTTCAGTATCATCTCTATACGCTCGCGTTGCACCGGCATCTTGAAGAAAATCTTCCAGATTATCGTTACGGCGATCATTTCGGAGGGATCTTCTATATTTTCCTGCGTGGAATTTCCGCTGATCATCCTGAGAATGGTATTTTCTTCGACCGGCCCAGCGAGGAGCTTGTGGAGAAACTCGAACGAAAGTTGATGCCTGGGAGAGAATTGCCGGAAACAGAAGGAGCGCTTTTATGAGTTCTGCAACGGCTTCCACCGGGGTCTCTTGGAGTGATCTTCTGAAGGCTCCTTTTTTCTCGAAACTCGATCGATCTTTCGCGGATTTCATTGCGCCTGCGGAAAGCGAGGATTCGTTCGTGCGGGCCGCTGCGGCTTGGCTCAGTTATCAGCTCCGGCGCGGACAGATTTTTCTAGATCTCACGGTAGCGCCGCTTCCCGATGAGGATTCGGCCGAGCTACCGCCTTGGCCGGAACTTGAGATTTGGATGGAAGAATTGCGAAAATCGCGAGCTGTCGGTGCGCCGGGAGATTCGACGCCGCTCATTTTGACCGATTCTGGAAAGATCTACCTTCAGCGGTATTGGTGTTACGAAAATCTGCTCGCGACGAAGCTCCTCGGTTTTTCGAAGAAAGAAATCGGCGCTCAGATGGAAGTCAGCGAGGAAAAACTCGATGCGCTTTTTCAAGGTGCCGACGAGCAAAAGGAAGCGGCTCGGAAGGCGCTCGCGCGATCTTTTTCGGTGATTTCGGGAGGTCCGGGAACCGGCAAAACAACGACGGTTTTAAAGATCCTGTTGTTACTTTTTGAGAACAATGTGGATGTTCGCGTTCGCTTGGTCGCTCCGACCGGAAAAGCGGCTGCCCGTCTTCAGGAAAGTATTCGCGACGGATTGGCGAAGCTCGGTTGCGATGACCATCTTCGTGAAAAGATCGAACAACTCGAAGCCTCGACGATTCACCGCCTCCTCGGAGCGGTCAGTGATTCCGTTTATTTTCGTCACAACGCAGAAAATCCGCTCGTTGCCGATCTCATTGTGCTCGATGAAGCTTCGATGGTCGATCTGCCGTTGATGGCGAAACTTTTCGAAGCGCTGCCGTCCGATTGTCGCCTGATCATGCTCGGCGATAAAGATCAGCTGGCGTCGGTCGAAGCCGGATCGGTTTTCACAGGAATTGTCGAAGCTGCAACCGGAGAAAATCCGCCGCTTCGGAATTTGGCAACTTTGCTGCAAAAGAATTTTCGTTTCGGAAACGATAGCGGGATTTATCAGGTTTGTAATTCGGTTCGACAAGGGGAAGGAGCGGAAGCGCTCGAAATTCTCCGTTCGGGGGCAACCGACACGATCTGGCGCGATCTTCCGGCGGTTGAAGAGTTGAAAGAGGCATTGCGGCCGAATGTGTTGGAGCGATTTCGTGGGATATTTGAGGCCCGCGATCCGGCCGCTGCACTCGATGCTTTTGGGGAGTTTCAGATCTTAACTGCTTTGCGGTGGGGACCGTTTGGGAAAGAAGGGATCAATTTTTTGGTCGAGGAAATTCTGCGCGAGGAAGCTTGGGCGCCTGTGGGCAAGCGGCATTATTCGGGCCGTCCGTTGATGGTGACGGAGAACGATTATTCGTTGCGGCTTTTCAACGGCGATATCGGAATTCTTTTTGAGGACGAGGAGGGAAAATTGATGAGTTATTTTCGTAGCGAAGATGGAAGTATTCGGAAGATTTCGCCGCTCCGACTTCCCTTTGCTGAACCGGCTTATGCGATGACCGTTCATAAATCGCAGGGTTCGGAATTTGATCGGGTGCTGACGATTTTACCTGGCCGGGAGACGCGAATTTTAACCCGTGAGTTGATTTATACAGCTGTCAGTCGCGCGCGTTCGGAGGCCGAAGTTTGGGCGACGGAAGAGATTTTCAAAGCGGCTGTTGCACAAAAGGTTAGTCGCGGATCGGCGTTGGTCGAAATGCTGAACCTCAAGTTGGCAAAGGAGAGGAAATGAATTCGCGTAAAATCGCCATTATCGGAGCCGGAGCGATCGGCAGTTATTATGGAGCACTTTTGGCCTGGGCCGGGCAGGACGTTCGTTTTCTGATGCGATCCGATTTAGAAGCCGTTCGAAAAAACGGATTGCGTGTGGAAGAGGAAGGGAAGGAGACATTTGTTTTAAAACCGGCCAAAGCTTATGGAACGACTGCGGAAATCGGTGCGTGCGATCTGGTGATTATCGCTCTGAAAGCGACCGCAAACGAAGCATTGGTTGAACTGATTCCGCCGTTGTTAAAAAAGGACACGATTTTACTGACGCTTCAAAATGGACTCGGAAACGAGGCGTTTTTGGGTGAACATTTTGGAAAGGAGCGGGTGGTCGGAGGACTCTGTTTCATTTGTGCAAACCGATTGGCGCCCGGCGTCGTGAAAAGTTTTTATCCCGGCTACATCGTG
>DATGSL010000210.1:0-3001 GCA_035302665.1 Opitutales bacterium
GGTTTTCGCAAAGATCCAAACCGAAGAGTGGCAAAAACCGGAATTTCCGACTCGACTTCGATTTGCCCGAATGGAGCTGCGGGACAACCCGCTCGAAGGGATTTTGCTGACGATTTCGTCGCGGGAAGAACTGCAGCGGGCGATTTCCGAAATGGCGATTCTCGGAGGCCTGATCGAAGCCGTTGCCTTCGAATTAAAAGAGCCGATCGATCTGAAAACGATCGAACTTCCCGATGTCCCGTTCTCCTGGATTTTTGTTCGGAAGTTCGGAAAATCGGATGCGACCGCACTTTCCGATTTTGCCGATTTCGTCAATCGCACCGGGGCGATCGCGGCTCTCGATATCGCACCGGAAGATTTTCCCGCTCTGAGAAATGAAATTGCGAAGATCGATCGAACCATTTTCTGCCTTTCGGAGCCCTCTCCCGGCTGCCACACGATCGGCACTTACCGGGCGCTCGTTGGAATTTTAAAGAAACACGGTATTGCGGCTCCAATTTGGCTTCGAAACACCGAGACCACGGTGATGCAAAAACGACCGGAGTTTCTGAGCCTCCTTCTCGAAGCGAGCATTCATTTGGGAAGCCTCCTCTCCGACGGAATCGGCGATCTCATCAGCATCGAGACGGAAACCGATCCTGTTCGCTCGACGCGCCTCGCTTACAACGTTTTGCAAGGAAGCGGCGCGCGGATTTCAAAAACTGAATTCGTCGCCTGTCCAAGCTGTGGACGAACCCTCTTCGATTTACAAAGCACGACCCAGCGGATACGCGAGAAAACTGGACACCTCAAAGGTCTGAAAATCGCGATCATGGGCTGCATCGTGAATGGTCCTGGCGAGATGGCCGATGCCGATTTCGGATATGTCGGAGGAGCCCCTGGTCGCGTAAATCTTTATGTCGGAAAAGAATGTGTCGAATATCACGTTCCGGCAGCGGAAGCTGATCAACGCCTGATCGACTTGATCAAAGATCATGGCAAGTGGACCGATCCCGAAGAGGAAACGGCCGCGCAGACATCGGAAACGAACTAACTGCACTAAGCTGATTTCAGAAACGAAGTTCCGCCTGAACCCAGAACTTCGTCACATTTGGCCGACCATTTTTGCCGTCGAAACGTGCAATTTTTGTCGAAACTGACGCATATTCCGTAAGCGAACGGCCGAGAAGAACACCGAGTTCGTGTCCATAAGTTTCGCTTCCTCGCTGCGCTGAGAAATGATGAGCTTCCGTGCGTCCGCTAATTTTTGCAGGAAATTTTGTCGTCGCAAACAGATAGACGTCATCGAGACCATTTTTAGGAGTCGTTAAAAACTGATCGGCCCATCCATTAAAATTATGGAATCCTGCCAACGGAGTTTGGAAAGCCGTCACACCATTGCCTTCCAAGCGCTCAAAACCACTTCCGACAGTGAAACGATTAGCGTTAAGCTCGATTTCCGCTCGATAGTAAAGGTGATTGAAATCATTTCCGGCCGGATTCCTGGAATTCTCTGTCTGGTGAGCCAATTCGAGATAGAGAGAAACCGGGATCGAGAACCGGGAAAAATCTGGCTGAAACCACAAGCCAAAGGTATCGCCTGAAGAAGCGGGAGCAGTTTTAAACTTTAAGAAATACGCATAGGTGCCACCGGTTCCGACCGGTCCCAAAGGCGAGCGGATGTGGACGAGATGGGAATCGGAATCCCAACGGCCACCTGGATTTTCGTGACCAAAAATCCGGTTGATCTGATCGAGATAACTGTAGAGAAATGTCGGTCCTTCCTCCATCTCGTATCGCAAAGTCAGAGCATCAAAGGTCTGCTCGGTTTGGCGCCATCCGGAGTTTCCGATGAACCGCTGATTATCGATCAATAGACGCTGCCGACCCAATTTCGCAGAAAAGTTTTCCTGCTTAAAATAAAGAAATGCCTGGTTGAGTTCCGTGCTCTCCGGATCGGCGATCACACTCTTGTGCGGCTGATTATTCGCACCCGCCTGATTATAAGCGTTTCCGTCGATCGCCCGAACGTCGGAAAATTCGAGCGTTGCGGAAAGCGGCAGTTCCCGATTCGTCGTGTATCCGAGACGAGCGCGAACCGTCGCAGCGTGAGATGCCTGAAGACCGCTTTGATCAGCAAATTCATAACGGGCACGGAGATGGAATAAGACCTCGCCTCGCCCGAAAATCTCCTCAAAAAGTGACGATTCAGTTTTTTCAAAGGCATCGTCGGACAACGGAATCACTTGAGCTTTCGCACCTGCTGGTAACAAAACCAACGCAGCACCAAAACTGAGGAGATTTTGGAAAGTTGTTAAACTGGCGGATGAGATGCTTTTCATCGAAGGGAATTTGGATCCGTAAAAAAAGCCCGTCCCCCCGGGGACGGGCGCTGTTTGGAGATTATTTGACTTTCATGACTCCGCGCATTCCTGCTGGCGTGTGACCAGGGAAGGAACAGACGAACGGATAATCACCCGCCTCGGAAGGTGCAGTGAAGGTGATCGTCTGCTCTTCGCCGGGGCCGAGAACCCGGGTGAAGGCGATCACGGAATCTTTCAAATCGGGTGAAATATACTCGTCCCGCGGGAACCGGACCGATGCTCCGGCAAACTCGATCGGATTCATACCTTTCTCGAGAACAACGAGATTGTGTCCCATCGCCTCTTTTGGCATTTTACCGATGTGTTTGAAGATAATCTTCACTTCGCTGCCGGCTTTTACCGCGAACTCGGTGACGTTAAACTTCATTAAGTCGTCCCCGGTGATCGTGATCGGTCCATCGATGACCTTAATTTCAGGAGCTTTCGGAGCCGCAGTGGCTGTCGTTGCGGGACCGTCGCTGCAGCCGGTCAGAAAAACGGCAGCTGCCGCGAGGGAGAGAGATGCGAGAATCGCTCGGATAGTTTTCATTTGGATATGCTTGTGGAAATGTTTGATTTGAAGATCCGGGGCACCGCAACATGCGGGCACCCCGGGGTTGTTTTTAGTTTCTCTTCCGGATAAGGCCGATACCGGCTGC
>DATGSL010000211.1:0-5081 GCA_035302665.1 Opitutales bacterium
CCTCCGCGACTGTGTTCGCCGCTCGGACGACCGACGGTAATCGCGTTATACGCATGAGCTAACAACGGTGGAACTGCAAAAATATCGTTTCTCAGCGCCACCACCGCTACAAAACGATCCCGTTCAATCGCGTAATCGAGCCGCCGCATCGCCTCGACATTGAACTCGTCTTCATCAAAGGAGCCGGCCCAACTATGATTTTGAATCCTGCTCGTTTCGATCGCCGGAAAAAGAGGCTGTCCTACCTGCAGAAATCCGTCAAGAAGCCAATCGACCGATTCATAGAGATCGATTTGATCGATTCCGCCCGCCATCGACATCGTGTTTCCGAACAAACGCTGCCCCACGACCGTTGCATGATTCGAATGCCCCGAGTCGCCCGACATCACCGTAAATGTTTTGCCGATAAAATCGAAATTCGACCGGTCAGGTAAGTAATTTCGAATAACAGCCGATTCGATGAGACTGACCTTGATCCCGGTTCCATCGGGCGTTTCCGCTCCAAGTTCCTCAACAAGCTCGTACCAACCGACCGCATCCCGATATTCAGCTACTGCTGACGAATCAAACAAAACAAACAAAAGCAGCCATTTAACGATGAGGTGAGGTTTTGCAGACATTCTTTTTTGAGGAATTCCGAGCTTTCGGCGCAGCACCGAAAAACATTTCGACAACGAGAAAAGTGTCTCTTTTCCAACGGTTGTCGATTGCGAATTTCGACCGCGCCTTTTCTCAACTCGACCATCAAAAAAAGCGGACGTTCCCGCCCGCTTTTTTTGTAGTCCGAAACCCGGTTCGTTCGGATTCTACTGGAGGTTTTTACCCTTCAATCTTGATTTTCTTTCCCCTCTCCTCGCTTGTTCCGGTTTTCGAGAGATGAACTTTCAATATCCCGTTTTTGAATCGGGCCCGAACGTTTTCACGATCGATTTCAGCGTCGATCGGAATATAGCGCTGGAAACTGCCGAATGAACGTTCCGATCGGAAGTAATCTCCATCCTCCTCCTCGTGTTCTTCTCTTTTTTCACCGCGCAGAGTTAGCCCATGTTCATCGAGAGTGAGATCGATATCCTTCTCCTCCAATCCTGGAAGTTCCGCCGTGACGACGATTTCACGATCTTTCTCGGCGACATCGATACTCGGACTGAATCGACGCGACCTCGTAAAGTCCCTTCCAAAAAACTCGTCCAGTAGTCCGCCCGAAAAAAAGGGTTCGTCAAAAAATGAGGAAGGCGCCAAAGCCTCTCTTCGTCTGCGTCTCCATGGAATGATATCTCTAATATCCATCTTAAATCTCCTTTTTTGTTTAATTTTATTCGGATTGAATTTCGATTCTCCGCGGTTTTGCGTGTACAGCTTTCGGAAGCTGGAGTTCCAACACCCCATTTTTCACAGAAGCGCGGATTTTTTCCTGATCAATTTCCTCCGAAAGCGAAAAGACCCGCTCAAAATCGCCCGGAATAAATTCACCGTCGAGCAACCGTAGCTCCGGCGGTGTTTGATCCTCCGCCCTCGCCCGGATTGTCAGGACGCCCGCTTCAACCGTGCATTCGATGCTATTTTCGCTCGCTCCGGGAACGTCCGCCCGCAAAATGATCTCTTCCGGCGTTTCGATGATATCGATCGCCGGCGAAAAGACCGGCCGCTGCACCCGCTGAGCGGTTCCAGTTTCGGTTTTTGTTACCTGTTTTGAATCTGTCATCTTCCAATTCTCCTTCTCTATTAAGCTTCAATTTCAATCTTACGCGGCTTATCACTCTCCGCGCGCGGCAGACGAACCTGCAAAATCCCGTTGCGCAAGGATGCCGTGACTTTTCCCGACTCGATACTGAAGGGGAGCTCGACGGAACGACGGAATTTGCCTTGAAAACGCTCCCGTCTGACCCCGCTCGAACCTTCTTCAGCAATCGACGTCTTTCTCGAACCGGAAAGGGTAAAAGTGCTTCCCTTGACCGAAATTTCGACATCCTCCTTTTCGACGCCCGGCAACTCAGCAGCTACAACGGCTTCGTTCCCGTTCGCATAAACATTCAGAGCCGGAAAGCCCCTTGCCGAAATCCCATCTGTCGAACCGAAAAGACGGTTCATCGCCTGCCGCATTTCCTGGATCTCTGCAAAAGGATCCCAGTTGACTTCAAATGGCGTATAACGTTGGATCATAACTTGTTTCTCCTTTTAATGAATTAAATCGTTGCCCTTATAGAGGCAGGTTTGATGCCATCTTCCCCCCAAGAGGCCATACCGAAACAAGTTACTGAACCGCAACAGTTTATAAATAACCCCACACGAAAGCCACTTCTTTTAAAGGATGAGAATCTTGCCAATCTGACACAAAGGAGTGACAAATTGCCCATGGCTGATATTCTCCGAAGGCTATTGATCCTTATTCCAACCGTTATCGCTCTTTGTTATCTCGTTGCCGTTCTGTGGGTTTTTCTTTTTCAGGAGCGTTTGATCTACGAGCCTGGCGATCGGATTCTTTTTCAAACGCCAGGCGACTTCGGCCTCGAGTTCGAAGACTTAACGCTCACGGGCGAGGATGATGCAAAACTCCACGGGTGGTTCATTCCATCCCCTGCCGATCGGGGCACGGTCCTCTTCTTTCACGGAAACGCCGGAAATATTTCCCATCTGCTCGACGTCGCGGAAATGTTTCACAGCTGGGGCCTGCATGTTCTTTTAATCGACTACCACGGCTACGGTCAAAGCGAAGGAAAACCTTCCGAGACGGCTACCCAAGCTTCGGCCCGGGCCGCTTGGAACTTTCTTGTTGAGGAGAAAAATATCTCGGAAAATAAGATCATCCTTCACGGCCGTTCACTTGGCGCAGCGATCGCCGCCGATCTTGCGACAACGGTTCAGCCAGCCGGGATTATTCTGGAAGCAGGTTTTACAGCTCTCGCCGATGTCGGAGCAAAACTCTATCCATGGCTGCCCGTCCGGTTTTTGAGCCGTCACGATTATCCGACGATCGAAAATGTAACCCATTTCAAAACACCGGTTCTGGTTACCCACAGCCGCGACGATGAATTGATTCCATTTTCCCACAGCGAAGCGATTTACGCCGCCGCACCCGAACCAAAACGTTTTTTCGAGATGCACGGATCACACGGATCTTCGGCTACCGATACCGGTGAAGCCTACGAAAACGCTGTCCGGGAATTCATCTTCGAATCCCTTGACCATGCGAACCAATCGGAGCTCTTTGACAAAGAAAAAACCGGCCCCAAAAACTAATCCGAAATTCCCGCATCAGAAGAGTTTCTCTTCACGCGCTGAAAACAGAATGCTGAAAGCCCGGCTCATGTCACATCGGCGTTTTAGCTAAGCGCTTCTCAACGTCACAAGGGTAATTTCCGGGCGGCAGTTGACCCGGATCCGAAAATGAATTACGCCGATCCCGCGATTAACGAGCATGCAAAGATCGCCCTTTTCAAACCGGCCTGAAAGATATTTCGCACCGAATCGCGACGGAATATAAAGCGGACCAACAAACGGAAAACAGACCTGTCCACCGTGAAGATGTCCGGAGAAAATCAATCCGTTTTTGTGCTCCATTCCGACGCCAAAAAGGTCCGGATTGTGCATCAGGATCAATGTCGGCTCATCCGGATCGATCGAGGAGAAGGCCCGTTTTTGATTAACAACCTGGGTGTCGAAATCAGCCAATCCGACAACCGGTAGCCGCTCCCCGCCGCGCCGCAGGGCAACTCCTTCATCGCGCAAAAAATGGATCCCCGCTGCTTCGATCGCCCGTTGCACCGCTTTGGGATTCACAGTGATGTCGTGATTTCCAAATACAGCAAATTTTGCCAATTTTGCCTTCAAAGGAGCAAGAATTTCCGAAAGCGGCTCGACGTATCGCTCAGTCGTTACCGTTCTCGACTCTCCTTCCAGAGCCGTTACGTAATCGCCGGTTAAAAGAATCAAGTCAGGTTCCAGAGCATTTGTCAGGCGAACACATTTTTCCAGATATTCCTTCGAAACGATTTCGCTAAAATGAAGGTCCGAAAGTTGCGCCACGCGCAATCCATCGAATGCCCGCGGCAAATTCTTTAACCAAACTTCCTCTTCGGTCACCAACGGATTCGTCGGAGCAAAAAGAAGCGAATGCCAACCTCCTGCCGCGATTCCAGCCAGTCCCCCACCGATCAACTGGACAAATCGGCGCCGCGTAAAAATCTTTTGCCTCCGTGCGGGCGGTTCAGTCTTCAAATCGCAGATTCTCCTCTGTTACCGGGACCGGATCCTCCGGCTCGAGCCAACGCTGAAACTCTCGCACCTGATTGGCGGTCCCGACGACAAGAAGTTCGTCCCGTGCTTTTAACCGAACATTCGCCGCCGGATTTACCCGAGGCTCCCCTTGCCGCTTGATCGCCGCAATTTGAACTCCCGTTTTCCTCGCAATATCGAGTTCCGCCAACGTTTTCTCCAAACGCGGCGATTTCGACGAAACCCGGATCATTTCCATCTGCACTTCATCAATCGCAACCTCCGGGACTTCCGCAGGCTCCTTCGACAGCAACTCGCGCGTCGCCGCAATCTGATCTTCATTCCCCAAGAGCAACAGTCGATCCCGAGGAAAAAGCACCGTCTCCGGTCCCGGATTTCCAACAAAAAATCCTTGCCGATCAATCGCGATAATCGAGCATCCCAAGGTTTGCCGCAAAGCGAGATCTCCAATCTTTTGCCCGGCCGCCGCTGAATAATCGGGCAACGTAAATTCATAAATATTCAGTTCCCAATCCCGGTATTTACTCAGCCAGGGCGACAATTCCTTTGCCTCCAGATGCTCCTTGTCGAGCAATTCCTCCAACTCGATCTCAAACTGACTGTGGATCCGCACCATCTTCCGCCGAAAGAACAAGACCGCGATCAGCAAAAGGGAAAAAACAAAAAGCAGACTCCAAACCCCGGTCGCACCAAAGGGCAAAAAACTGGCAATCCACAAAGCGAGCGCCAATCCCGAAACAAACTTGATCCCGTGCTCGATCAAAAACGGCGCCACCGCCTCCCGATCCCGTCTCCGACTCGTCATCTGCGCATAAATAATCGCCATCGCGGAAATATTGCGCCAAACC
>DATGSL010000212.1:0-3448 GCA_035302665.1 Opitutales bacterium
CGATCGTTGAGGAACTGATCGCTGTTCAGGGAGAGCCGGTTGACATCGGCGGATATTATCGCCCCGACGATGGCAAATGCGCCGCAGCCCTGCGCCCCAGCGCCACCTTCAACGAAATCATCGCATCGGTTTCGTAGAAAGTTTGTCGAAGCGCGCGAACCCTACCTGCCGATCAACGGGCCAGGTAGGGCTCGCGTATCCCCGCGGAATCGCAGCTGCAAGTCCGTTGCCTGAATTTGCTTTTTGCCCTGTTTTTGCATTTTTTTATGCAAAAAGATTGTGTATTTCCGTTTCCTCAGTGAGCATACTTGAATGATTCGTCGCATTGAAATCGAAAACTTTTGTTCTTTTCGAGATGTTGCAGAAGTCGATTTTCGAACCGGATCGAAGACGCCGACCGATGATTCGTTTGTTAAATCAATCACGGGCGACCAGATGTCGGTTTTGATGGGTGTATTTGGGCCGAATGCATCCGGAAAAACAAACTTGCTCAAAGCATTGGCTTTCCTCGCGTTTTTTTTGAGGAGTTCGTATAAGGCACGCATGCCGGAAGGTGGAGTGCCCGTGGATCCGTTTTTCGGGCAGTCGAAGCAACCAGTTCGCTTGCAATTGGAGTTTGAGGGTTACGGAAATGCCTACCGTTATCAGCTGCGATTGTCGCCAAAAACGGTTTTGGAGGAGAAGATTCTTGTGCGAAATCCGAAAACAGGAATTTTCCGGATGTTTTTGAGCAGGCAGGCGGGAAAGACGCAACCTTTGATTGAAGGCGGCGAAGGAGCTCCCGATTTGAAGGCACTCCGCCATCTTTTGCGGGATCGTCCTGATGCATCGTTGCTCTCGGCTGGCCTTGTGACGGGTGAGGAAGCTTTTCAACGAATTCACGATGCGCTCGGTATCATTGAGACCAATGTCGATCGATTCGGAAAGACGGAGGCGACCATTGTAAGCCGAAATCAGGAGATTTTTGACTGCGCGCGATATTTTCAAGACAACGCGCATTTTATTGCGCAGGTAGAGGAACGGTTGCGGGGAGCTGACTTAGGAATCGAAAGATTTTTCATTGAGGAGAGGGAGTTTATTGATGAAAAAGGGAAGACAAAGCGTCTGCCATTTCCTTTTGTGACGCATCGCAGCGGGGGCGAGAGCTATGTTCTTCCTCTGGCCTATGAGTCTTCCGGTACGAAGCGGCTTTTCACTCTCTTGCGGGCATTCTTACCGGTGCTTACGGATGGAGGAGTCGCAGTTATCGACGAAATGGAAGCCGATTTACATCCTCACTTGATTCCACTTTTACTCGATCTTTTTGTCGATAAAGATACCAATCCGAAACGGGCACAGCTTCTCTTTACATGTCATCACGTTGAGATCCTAAATCACTTATCAAAAGAGCAGATTATCCTTGTAGAGAAGGATAAGGATAACGTGAGTCATGCTCGCCGCTTGTCAGAAATCAAGGGAGTGCGCCGGGAAGAAAATTTCTTCGCCAATTACAATGCAGGTCGCTACGACGCAGTCCCAGAGCCAATAATGTTCTGACAGCCGTGCCTCAGAAGGAAAGCATCCTACTATTCGGAGAAGGAAAATCTGATGCAGTATTCTTAAAGCACCTTTGCGCCCTCTATCATGAGGATTTGAAGGGAACCCGGATTAAGATCGATGCCGGAAGAGGTGGCAGTCCGCGCCAAATACTTTCGCAGCTCGTAAATCGACACTTACGCCTCGGTAACTTTGATCGAGCGCTCCTTCTTCTTGATGAAGATCTGGGTCGCGATCAACTTCCGATGCGTAAATTGCGTGATTACCGGATTGAGGTCGTCAAAAGTTCGCCCGGTTGTCTCGAAGGAATGCTGCTCAAATTGTTAGGTGCCGAACTAACGAATAAAGAACGACATTCCTCGGCTCGGTTGAAACGAAAATTTCGGAAAGAATATCTGCAAACGGACCGCGATGCCGAGATCGTTCGGAAGTTTAAATTTGGATGCCCAAAGCTTTTCCCGCGTGAAAGGTTGGATGAGAAAAGAGCAAAGATCGGCGAGTTGGACGTCATTTTGAGTTTTCTGAGGCTGTGATTTAGGTGGTTTCTGTTTTGTTCGCTTAGAAAGCGATTCGAGGCTGCCCCAATTTCGTGTTGCTCGGCCGGGAAAACGAAAAAACTGCTTGCATTTGAGAGCGGGCGGGTGTCTTATCTACCTTTTCCTGAGTTATCAGGGAAAGAAATCAACCGTTATTAATCAGTCAGTCATAGAGTTAAATTTCGAAGGAACTCACTATTCCTGGAATGTTTAATTCTGAAAAAACCTATGAACATCACCATCAGAGACCTGCTTGATGCAGGCGTACACTTTGGTCACCAGCGCCGTCGCTGGAACCCGCGCTCGAAAGAATTCGTCTACGATCACCGTCACGGAGTTTCCGTCATCGATCTGGAGAAGACTTACGCGCAACTCGAAAAAGCGACCGAGATTTTGGAGGATTTTGCCGCTTCCGGAAAGCAGATTCTCTTGGTTGGCACGAAGCGCCAAGCTCAGGAAATGATTCGCGAAGCTGGTTTGGCCACGCAGATGCCGTTTAGCGCCAATCGGTGGATGGGCGGCACCTTGACGAATTTTGAAACGATCAAGCGGAGTCTGGCGAAGTACAAGAAGTATCTTGCGCAGGAGACCGAGGGTGAACTCGCGAAACTTCCCGGAAAAGAGGAAGCGATGGTCCGCCGCGAGATGGCCCGGATGCACCGCAACTTCGAAGGTTTACTCAATTTGGACGAGTTGCCTGGAGCCTTGTTTGTAATCGATATCAAACACGAGGCGATTGCGGTCCAGGAGGCACGACGGCTGAAAATTCCGGTCGTTGCTTTGGTCGATACCAATTCGGATCCGACTCTTGTCGATTATCCGATTCCCGGTAATGACGATGCGGCGAAATCGATTCGGATCATTCTCGATACGGTCGTCGAAGCGATTCAGGCCGGTATCGCGCAGCGGGAATCCCGCCGTGCGGCGAAAGGCGTGGCCGCTGCTGCACGCTCTGAAATTGACAAGGAAGCTGCCGAACAATTTGCCGAGGGCGGCGATGAGGTCCAGATTGATGGTGAAGCCCTTTCCGAGGTCACTGGAAAAATAGGAGCAGCCGAAGCGAAAGCCGTTGAGCCGAAGGAGGAAGCACCTGCTGAGGAGGCGCCGAAGGTAGAGGAAAAACCGGAGCCGGAGGTTAAAGCCGAGGAACCGGCCGCTGAAGCTGAGGAAAAACCAGCGGAGGCAAAGGAAGAGCCGGCGGAGAAGGAAGCCGTTGAAGAACCTGCAGAAGTGAAAGCTGAGGATGAGCCTGCTGCAAAAGAATCTGAAGAAAAAGAGAAATGAGTAAAGTAATCACAGCCAAACAGGTAAATGAACTGCGCCAGAAGACCGGAGCTGGTCTGATGGAGTGCAAAAACGCTCTGACTGAAACAGGG